>JBDSIN010000257.1:0-4682 GCA_039917955.1 Candidatus Limnocylindria bacterium | reverse complement strand
GCGGGTCGCGCTAGCGGCGGCGGCTCGTCTTGGGGTCGAAGGCGTCACGCAGCCCGTCGCCCAGCAGCGTGAAGCCAGCCAGCGCGACCGCCAGCGCCACCATTGGCGGAATGATCAGCCACGGCGCACGTTCGGCATTGCGAATACCAACCTCGATGAGACTCCCCCACGACGCTCGCGGCGTCTGGACGCCGAGCCCGAGGAAGGAGAGCGTCGATTCGGCCAGGATGGCGGCCGGGATCCCGACGCTGACCGCCACGATGATCGGGCCGATGGCGTTGGGCAGGACGTGACGCAGCACGATCTGGCGGTCCGGCACGCCCAGCGCCCGTGCCGCTTCCACGTACTCGCGATGTTTGATCGCCAGCACCTGGGCACGGACCAGCCGGGCCATGGTGACCCAGGAGACGAGACCGATGGCCAGAAAGACCATGAACAACCCGTTCATCAGCCGGAAGAGCGGGGTGTACACGATGGCCGAGGTGATGAGGATCACGAAGAAGAGGTCCGGAAAGGCATACATCACGTCGGTGAAGCGCATCAGCGCCGTCTCGGTGCGCCCGCCGCGCCAGCCCGCGATGGCACCGATCGGGACACCGATGAGGAGCACCACCACCTGGGCGATGAGCGCGACCGTCATCGAGACCTGCGCGCCGTCGAGGGTGCGGCTGAACAGGTCCCGCCCCAGCTGATCAGTGCCGAACAGGTGTCCCGGCGACAGCGGAGGCAGGGGCTGCGCGTCGTTGGCCATGATGCCGGGCAGGTCCTGAACTCGGTAGTCCCAAGGCGCCAGGAACGGCCCGAAGATGCCGAGCAGGGCGAGCAGTACCACGACCACCAGACCGATCATCCCCGACGGGGAGTGGCGCAGCCGGAGCACGGCATCGGTCCAGTACCCGCGGCCGTGGCCGCGCGCATCCAGCGTGGCGACCTCCAGGGTGCGCGCCCGGCTCATGCCGGCTCCCGCGACCCGTCGCGGATGCGCGGGTCGATGTACCCGTACGCGATATCCACGACCGCGTTGAGGAGGGCGATCGAGCCGGCGTACAGGACTGTGATGCCCATCACCGCTCCGTAGTCGCGGTAGCGAATCGAGCCCCAGTAGAGCTGCCCGAGGCCAGGGATATCGAAGATCAGCTCAACCGCGATCGAGCCGGTCACCAGGATGGCGAGGATCGGTCCGGCGATGGTCACCAGCGGCACGAGCGCGTTGCGGATCATGTGGCGCGTGACGATCCAACGCTCCTCGAGGCCCTTCGAGTGCGCGACCCGGATGTAATCGGCGTGGATCACCTCGAGCATGCTCGCCTTGGTGAACCGGGCGATCTGGGCCATCGGCAGTCCGGCAAGGGCGACGGTCGGCAGGATCCAGTGCTGCGGCGAATCCCAGCCGTGGCGCGGTAGCAGCCCCGGAGGACCGAAGTCCCGCGCGGTGAACACCAGTTGGAAGAAGGCGCCGAGCACGAAGGCGGGCGCCGCCATGCCGAGAATGGCGACACCGGTGGCCGCGTAGTCGATGACCGTCCGGTGTCGGAGCGCAGCGACAATTCCCAGCGGCAGCCCAACGATGAGCGCCAGGCCGAATGCCATTAGCCCCAGCTGCAGCGAGGGCAGGGCACTGTTCCCGATCACACCGCGGACCTGAAACGGGTGCTCACCGACCGAGAGGCCAAAGTCGCCGACGACGATCCGCCCCAGCCACGCCAGGTACTGCATCGGCAGCGGCTGATCGAGGCCGAGCTGCTCGTTGAGCCGCTCGATCACCACGGGGTCGAGCTGTCGCCCTTCGCGGCTCCAGGGGCTCCCTGGCGCGGCGTGCATCATCAGAAACGTGATGATCGAGGCGACGAGCAGCACCGGGAAGACCCACAGGATCCGGCGGATCGCGTAGCCCAGCACGAAAGCTCCTAGCGGGTGGGGGGTTGCTCGCCTGGCTAGGGCCAGGCCGGGCACGACGTGCACCTAGGGTACTGTCGCCGCCGACCGCGGGTTCAGGAGGTCTCGGCGCCGACCGAGGTAGAAGCGACCCCGCCCTGTCAGTTGTCGTCGGCGCGCGTCCTGTTCTTACTGCGCTTTGCCGCGTCGCGCACCTCTTGCGGAAAAGCGCCCATCAGACGCGGTCGACGAAGGCGCGTAATGAGCGAGAGGAGGGCGTCAGCTGGGGCGTCGGCTGCCTCTGCCGCACGCCGGGGAGCCCTGTGCGAGCCGGTGATCGTGCGCGAGATGATGGAGCCGAAGGAGGGACTCGAACCCTCGACCGACGGTTTACGAAACCGTTGCTCTACCACTGAGCTACTTCGGCACTGGCGCGAACGGGGCCCGAGTCTACCAGCGGCAACCCGGAGGTGCCAGCGTTGGGCCAGCGCCAGGCGGTGACTATCGCTCGTCGCGACGGTACTCGCGAGCGCCGGTCTTCGGGTCAACCCAGACGCGCGTGACCTCGCCGGAAGTTGGATCAGTGAAGACCTCGCCGGTGCGGCGCATCGAGGAAGCGGCGGCAGCGATGGACCGCTCTTCACGGCCGTAGCGCGCCCGCTCAAAGAGGGCGATCAGGACCGCGACGGCGCCGATCGCCATCAGGACCAGGCCGTCGTCCCGGTGCCCGCTCAGCGCCCAGCCGAGGCCGAGAAGCAGTACCGCCGCGCCGGCGGCTCCCATCACGGTGCGGATCAGCGGCATCGAACGGCGACCCCGGGTCAGTCCAGCACGGGCGGAGGCGGGGCGGCCGCGTCGGCCTCCACCAGCACCGCGGTGCCGTAGGCGACGATCTCGCTCATGGTGCTGCCCAATTGGCTGCTGTCGAACCGCATGCTGATCACGGCATTGGCACCCATCAGGGTCGCGTTCTGCACCATCCGATCGAGCGCCTGTCGGCGGGTGTCCTCGAGCAATTCGGTGTACTCGCGGATCTCGCCGCCGATGAGCGAGCGTAGGCCGGCCACGATATTGCCGCCCAGTCCGCGGCTACGGACCACGACGCCGAAGACCTGTCCTTTGGCCTCCACAACGCGGTGGCCGGGGAGGTAGGGGGTTGTGACTACGTTCATGACCGCAGTATGCGCCGATCTCAGCCGCGGGCCTCCGGCGGCGCCCACCCATGGATCAACTCGTCGTGGTAGCGAGGCTCCGATCCCCCGCCGGGCAGCTGCCGCGGCACGGGCGCGGCCGCCGCCTTGCCTCGGAGAACCTGGGCGTAGTAGGGGCACAGATCGGTCAGCGGGCAGAGGCCGCAGATCGGCCGCGGGGCGCGGCAGGTGTCGCGACCATGGCGGATCAGCTCCACGTGAAACGGGTACATCTCGTCGGGTTGCAGCGCGGCCTCCAGCAGGTCGTGGGCGCGCTCGACATCAGTCTTCGGGGGAATCAGCCCAAGCCGCAGTGCCACGCGGTGGACGTGGGTATCGACCGGCAGGGCCGGGCGGCCGAAGTTGAAGAGCAGGATGATGGCCGCGGTCTTGCGCCCGATCCCCGGCAGCGAGACGAGCCAGTCCCGCGCCGCCTCGAGCGCCCACTCGCCCAGGAAGGTGAGGTCCCAGGTGCCGCCGGTCTCGGCGTGGACCTCGGCCAGCACCGCCTGGATGCGCGGCGCCTTGGTCGGCGCCAGGCCGCCGGGGCGGATCACGTCGATCAGCTCGTCGGTCGGAGCGGCAAGCACCGCGTCCCATGATGGATACCGTTCGCGGAGCGCGGTGAAGGCACGGAACGAGTTCGTATCGGCCGTGTTCTGCGACAGGATGGTGAGCACCAGCTCGGCCGCTGCGTCGAGCCTCGGTCCGCTCCAGCGCGGATGCTGGTAGCGCTCGCCGAGCCGATCCAGGACCGTCTCTGCGAGTAGTCGCCGGGCGCGACGGTCGGCAGCGAGCCTCCGCGGGCGCGGGCGCGGGCGGGCGGCGGCGGCCCGGGTCAATCCTCGATCCGGCGCAGCTTCCGCGGCCGCTGGCCGAACATGCGCCCGACCATCGAGGGGCCGCCCTCCGCGGCAGCCGAGACAACCAGCCAATCCTCGACCCGTTCGCCGGGCCGATAGCGCGAGTTCACGTGCTTGGCCACGTAATGGGTGAAGCCATTGCCGCGCCAGGCGTGCAGCCAAGGACCGAGCGGCTGCTTGACCGCCGGCGAGATGCGCACCCGTACGTTTTCGGCCAGCACCGAGACGAGCAGCCTGCGCCGCTCCTGGTACGGGACGTCGGCCAGCGACCTCCCGTCGAGCTCGACGAGGTCAAACGCCACGAACGCGCGCCTTGTCTCGAGTTCTGTGGGGTCCGGCACCTCCTCCTCACGACCCTCCTCCGCGAGTGTCTCAGCCAGCGAATCGGCCAGGCGCCGCGCGTTGCTCCCGTCACCGACGAACGGCTGGGCGGTCCACACCCCGTCGATCACCGCGGCATCGGCATCGATCGCTGCGGCGAGTAGCGAGGCGGCTTCGACGAATTCGGGGCCGGCGGGCTCGCCGGCCTCATCGGTCAGGCTTACCCGCCCACCGTCCAGGCGTGCAACCAGGCGATCGCCGGACCAGTAAGGTTCGAAGAGCCACTCGACGCTGGTGATGACGACCGCGGCGTAGGTGGCCAGCTGGGGCAGGACGGCGTCGGGATCAGGCATGCCGATGAAGCCTAGCGTGGGGTGAGCCGAAACGTTCAGCGCCGATCGTAGAGGCGGAGCTGCCCCTCTTCGATCTCGGC
>JBDSIN010000256.1:0-16711 GCA_039917955.1 Candidatus Limnocylindria bacterium | reverse complement strand
GGTCCCGAAAGGGTGCTGCTACACTACCGCGACCCCCGAGGCGGCAAGACCCAGACGCCGGGCTCCGCGCCCCGGAGGGAGTAGGATTCCAGGTCCCGACGACCCTCCGATCAGCAAGTCTGGAGACGGCTATTGATGGATGCGAAGCAGGTGTGGCGTGCCGTCCTCGGTGAGCTGCAGGTCAGTCTCTCACCGGCCAACTTCGAGACCTGGCTGAAGGACACGTCCCTCGTCGACCTCGATGAGAACCGCTATCGCATCGCAGCGCCGAATGGCTTCGCGCGCGACTGGCTCGACAACCGCTACCGAACCCTCATCAGCCAGACGCTGGCACGGGTGGTGGGTGGATCGGTCCAGGTCGAGTTCGTGGTCGCAGACGCCCCGGGCCCGGTCCCCGCACAGGCCGACGATGACTCGCTCCCCCTGCCCCCGGCGTCTGCCGGCGGCAACACGGTCAACCTGAGCGGGCGCTACGCCTTCAGTAACTTCATCGTCGGCAGCGCCAATCGCTTGGCGCACGCCGCCGCCCTGTCGGTCGCAGAGCGCCCCGGGCATGCCTACAACCCCCTCTTCCTGTATGGCGGAGTCGGGCTTGGCAAGACCCACCTGATGCACGCCATCGGCAACGCGGTTGCGGCCAAGTTCCCCCGCAAGCGGATCCTGTATGCCACCAGCGAGAAGTTCACGAACGACTTCATCAACTCCATCCGGGAGCAGAAGATGGAGGACTTCCGGAATCGGTACCGCCGCATCGATGTGCTGCTGATCGACGACATCCAGTTCATCGCCGATCGCGAGCGGACCCAGGAGGAGTTCTTCCACACCTTCAACACGATCCACGAGGCCGGCAAGCAGATCGTGCTCTCCAGCGACCGACCCCCCAAGGCGATCACCACCCTGGAGGAGCGGCTCCGCTCCCGGTTCGAGTGGGGCCTGATCGCCGACCTGACCCCGCCCGACCTGGAGACCCGCATCGCCATTCTTCGGAGCAAGGCAGAGGACCAGGTGAACCTGATCCCGGCCGAGGTGATCGAGTTCATCGCCCGCAAGGTGGTGAGCAACGTCCGCGAGCTCGAGGGCGCGCTCAATCGGGTCGTCGCGTACGCCAGCATGTCCGGCATGCCGATCAACAACGAGCTGGCGAGCGCGGTGCTCAGCAACGTCATGTACAACCCGAAGAAGCGGTCGATCACCCCCCAGCGCATCGTGCGGGCGGTCGCCGACTACTACGGCGTGAACCTGGATCAGCTCCGTTCCAGCAAGCGCGACCGGGCGATCGTGGTACCGCGCCAGATCGCGATGTACCTGATCCGCGAAGAGACAGACATCTCGCTGCTGCGGATCGGCGCCGAACTCGGCGGGCGAGACCATTCCACCGTGCTGCACGCCTACGACAAGATCGCCCGGGAGTTGCTCGACAATGATGAGATGCGCCGCGAGGTGAGCGCGGTGCGCGAGATGATCTACTCCGATTGACCGGCGCGGCCCGACGCCGGACCAACACCGCGGGTGTGGACAACGGGCCCGCGGGCTCGGCTCGAGCGGGGTAGGGCCTGACGGTAATCCACACCAGCCCCGCGTCGATCCCCAGCCGGTGCACCTTCCGGGGCGGGCAGCCAACAGTAACGGGGCCGGTTATCCGCAGGGCGCCGGAGCGCGGCTGAGCGTAGCAACCCACACCGTCCACAGCACTACGAGAGACGGTGACGTACAGGTATCCTTAACGAGTATCAGAGTGGTGTTGAACTGGTTGGTGGACAACGCCAGCCAGGTGAGGGTGAGAACTCAATGAACGTAACCGTGATGCAGGCAAACCTGGCACGCGGCCTGGGCGTCGCAGGGCGCGCCGTGAGCAGCCGCGCGACCCTCCCGGTGCTGGCCAACGTGCTCCTGAAGACCGATAGTGCCGGGCTGAAGCTGACCGCCACCAACCTGGAGATCGGGATCAACTGCTGGATCCCGGGCAAGGTGACCGACGAAGGGGAGATCACCGTGCCCGCCAAGCTGCTGGCCGACCTGGTGACCTCGCTCTCACCGACGGATCCGGTCCACCTGCAGTTCTCGGCCAAGGACCGTACCCTCAAGGTCTCCTGTGGCGGCAGCAGGTCGTCGATCAAGGGGATCGAGGCCGACGAATTCCCGGTCGTGGCGGCCATCGGTGATTCGCCCGCCACGACGGTCGACGCGCGTGCTCTGCGAGAAGCGCTCGGCGAGGTGGTGTTCGCCGCGGCCTCCGACGAGAGTCGGCCGATCCTCACCGGTGTCCTCACCCGGTTTACGGGGAGCGTGATGACGCTGGCGGCTGCCGACAACTACCGAATCGCGGTCCGGACGGTCGGCCTTGCCAAGCCGGTTGCGCAGGAAATGACCATCGTCGTTCCGGCGCGCTCGTACGCCGAGCTGATGCGGATCCTCCCCGACGCCGAGGAGACGGTCGAGATCACCGTGACGCCGAACAAGAGCCAGATCCTCTTCCACGTGGACCAGATCGACCTCGTCAGCCGCCTGATCGAAGGCCAGTTCCCGAACTACGAGCCGGTCATCCCGACATCGCACACCAGCCGCGCCGTGGTCGACCGCGAGGCCTTTCTGGCTGGCGCGCGACGTGCGAGCATCTTTGCCCGCGACAGCGCAAACATCATCAAGGTCGAGCTGGGGGGCGAGGCCGGCGACGGGGTCTCGATCACGGCCCACGCCACCGACGTCGGAGATGCCTCGGACGCCATCGAGGCCGTGGTCGAGGGGCAGGCGACCACCATCGCCTTCAACGCCCGCTACCTGATCGACGTCCTTGCCAACCTTGGCGCCGAGGAGGTCGCACTGGAGTTGTCGGGGCCGCTGGCCCCGGGCGTCGTCCGCGGGATCGGCAAGGACGAATACGTCCACGTGATCATGCCGGTCCGCACTGCGTCGTAAGGGCGCGCGACCCCGGCCGGCGCCGCGGCGGCACCAGTGCGCCTGACCCGCCTCCTGCTCGAGGACTTTCGCAGCTACGCGACCGCGGAGCTACATCCGGACGCGGGGTTGACGATCGTCGCCGGGCCGAACGGCGCGGGGAAGACGAACCTTCTGGAGGCGATCTTCGTGGCGGTCGCGGGTCGCTCACACCGCGCCGGGCCCGATACCGAGATGGTGCGCTACGGGCGCCCGTTCGGTCGTGTGCGCCTCGATCTCGCCGACCCGCAGGGCAGCGCCACGGCGCGGGTGGAGCTGATCCTTCCCGGCGCCGAGGCGCCGCCGGAGATTCGCAAGCGACTGACCGTCAACGGCCTGGCCCGGCGCGTCACATCGGTCCACGACAACGTGCGCGTCGTCCTCTTCCGGCCCGAGGAGATGCTGCTCCTGGTCGGTGCGCCTGGAGAGCGCCGCCGGTTTCTCGACGCGATCCTGGCACAGCGCGACCGGCGGGCGGCGCGCGATCTCGGCGAGCTGGCACGAGTCCTCGCCCAGCGGAACGCGCTGCTTCGCTCGGTCTGGCGCGAGGAGGCGTCCAGCGACGGGCTTGGCTTCTGGGACGAGGCGCTGGCCACTGTCGGTGGCCGTGTGACCGCGGCGCGGCTGGAGCTGGTCCGTGACCTCGACGACCGGATCCCGGCGCTGCATGACGCCGTCGCGCCGACCGAGGAGATCGGCGATCGCGTGCGGCTGGTCTACGTGGACACGCTGAAGGACGCGTGGGCCGACCGCTCGGCCGAGCCGTCCGCCGACGAGCTTGCCGCGGCCTATCGCCGCCGTCTGGCGGACGTGCGGCAGAAGGAGCTGTGGAACGGCGTTTCGCTGGTCGGGCCACAGCGAGACGACCTGCGCGTCGAGCTCGGAGGGCGTGAGGTGGCGACCCATGCCAGCCGTGGTCAGCAGCGAACCATCATCCTTTCCCTCAAGCTGGCCGAGCGCGATCTCCTGTCCGCGGGCGGGCCCACGCCGATCGTCCTGCTCGACGACGTCTTCAGCGAACTCGATGCTGATCGTTCCGAGCGGCTGCTGGGTCTGCTCCTCGAACGCGGCCAGGTGCTGGTCACCATGGCTGACCTCTCCGCACTTCCGGCCGGCCGCCGCGGGGTCGCGGTCTGGCAGGTCGGGGAGGGGCGTCTGTCCCTGACGCCACGCGTCGCATGAGTCGCACCGAAGAGGCCGCCTCGGCAGTCCAGCGCGCATTGTTGACCTGCGTGGGCCCCGGCGCCGCCGAGCAGATCGCCCAAGCGCAGGCCCGCTTGGCGTGGGCCGAGGTGGTGACCGCCGCCGGCCTGGAGCGGGGTGGCATGGAGTCACGTCTGATCCGGGTGCGGAACGGCGTCGCCGAGGTCGAGGCCTCGGAGCCGATCCTCGCGCAGGAGCTCACCCTGCGGGGTGACGCCCTCGTGCACACCGTCAACACCCGCATGGCCGGGCGTCCGGGCGCGACGATCGTCCTGGCTCGCATCGCCGTATCGGTGGGTCGTTCGGGTCCGGGCCGCTCCCTATAATCGACGGCGTCCCGCCTCCTCCCAGCCACAGCTCGAGCGCAGCCCCATGAGCAACCGCCTCTCCACCCGCATCGGCCTGCCGGCGGCCGACGAGCGCGGAGCCGGCGCGCTCGACATCGTCCGTTTCCGTGAGCCTGCCACGGGAGCCGAGGCACGCACCAAGGGCTCCCTCTTCGTCGTGGCGCAGCTGACCGGCGGCGGCGCCCCTCTGGCGAAGGCGGCCGGCGAGGCGCTCGAGGCGCTCGAGCACGACTACTACTACGACATGTCGGTCGGCGCCCTGGGCGCCCTGTCGAAGGCCCTGGCGGGGGCGAACCGCCGGCTCTTCCACCAGCGCGGCCGGCTGGGGATCCCTCGCCGTGGAGCGGTGAGCATCGTTGCCCTGGTGGTCCGGGGACGCGAAGGGCATGTGGCGAAGCTGGGACCGGCCTCCGCCGTCATCGTCCGTGGCGGCCGGATGTACGAGTTGCCACCACCACCGACGGCGGCCGAAGAGGATCCCCGGATCCGGACCCGGCAGGTCGCAGAGACGCTCGGGGAGGCGCTCGAAGTTCAGCCCTTCACCTGGCAGGGGGAGCTGACGCCGGATGACCGGATCGCTCTCCTCTCGCGCAACCTGGCCGACGTGGTCGGCACCGATGAACTGCAGCAGGCCATCTCGACGCTTCGCCCGGCGGCCGCGGTGGAGCACCTCCAGCAACTCTTCCGCATCAGGGGCGGCGTCGGCTCCGATGGTGTCCTAACCCTGGAGGTGATCGAGCTGGCGGCGACGGCCACCACCAGGCAGCTCGAGGCGGTGCGCCCGGCCGAGCCGCTGGCCGGCCTGCCCGACCACAGCCCGGTACCGCTGGCCGATGCGATCGGCGCCGGGCTCCACCGTGCCGGGGACGCGATCGACGGAGCGCAGGCTCTCGTCGCAAAGGGGATCCTGTACGGGGTCAACATCCTGCTCGCCTTCGTGCCGCGACGACGACCGGCCTACCCGACCTCGATTCCGCGAACGGCGCTTCGCGAGGAGGGCCGCCGCCGTCGCCTGGGGTTGCTGGGGATGGCGGGGGTGGCGGCCCTGATGGCCGTGGGGGCGACCGTCGCGAGCCTCCCCAATCCCGACCCGACCGATGCCATCCTGCGTGCCAGCCTCGCGCGGGCCGCGGTGGTCGAGGCGCAGGATCTCGTCGCCGCGCTCGGCGAGCGCGTCGGCGGGCGCGACCTGGTCGATCGCGAACCGGAGACGGCGACGGAGCTGCTGAACGCTGCCGGAGCCGCACTCCAACGCGCGACCGACGCGGGAGTCTCGGCGGCCGACCTTGCCGCCCTTGAGCGTCGGGTGGGCCGCGGGCTGGACGCCGTGTACGCGGTGACGCGGCTCTCCGAGACGACCACCGTCGTTGACCTGGGCGCGGCCTTCGCCGACATCGATCCGCTCGACATGGCACTCGCCAGCGATGGCTCACTGTGGGTCATCGAGCTGGCGCGCGGTCGGGTGGTGCGCGTCGACCCCGTGACCGGGGATGCGACGGTGGTCTATCGGTCCGGCCAGGAGCTCGACGGTGGTGTCGCCGGCGCGCCCTGGATGCTGGCCACGGCAGCGACCGACGTGGTGCTGATCGACCGACAGCGGCAGGCGTGGCGCTTCGACCTGGTCGAACAGGTCGCGCATCCACTCGCCATGAGCGGCCTCGATGCCGTCTCCGCCAGCAGCCACCTGCTGGCAGCGCTCCAGCACCGACCGCCGCTGGAGATCTTCAACCTCTACCTGGTGGATGCCGCGGCGGACGAGGTACGCAAGTGGTCGTCGGGGAACATCGTGCCCGTCACGTATCCGAGCGATCCCGAACAGTTCCTCTCCGAGGCGCCGGACCTCGCCGCGGGTGCGGCTCGCGACCTCCTGGTCGACGCCAACCTGTGGCTGCTCCATCCGGGAACGGTGACCCGTGTCAACTTCGGCACGCCGCTCATCCAGGAGGACTACTCGCTCGATCCGCCACCCGATGCGGCCGTTCGCCGACCGCTGGGCTACACGCTGCTCGACGGCGCCACCATCGGGGAGCGGGAGCTCTTCTATGTTTACGACGCGGCCAACGCCCGGATCATCGCCTTCCAGCGTGCCGACGGCGCCTTTGTTCGGCAGTGGCTGGCCACCCGCGACGGCGCCGAGTCCGGCCTGCTCGCCTCGGTCCTGGCGATGACCGTCTCCTCGGTCGCCGACGGACCGCCGGCCGCCTACCTCCTGACGCCGGACCGCATCGTCCGCATCGTCCTTGAGTAGCCTCCTCTAGAATCGGCCAGTGAGGCTCATCGAGATGGTCGTGGAGAGCGTGCGCGTGCACATGCTCTCCAGCCAGCATGTGGTCATCCTGAAGGAGTCGGACCGGGACCGATACCTCCCGATCTGGATCGGTCCGTCCGAGGCGAACGCCATCGCCATGCGCCTGCAGGGACTCAACGCGGAGCGTCCGCTCACGCATGACCTGCTGGTCAGCATCGTCGGGACGCTCAACGCAACGGTGAACCGGGTGGTGGTCACCAGCGTGACCGAGGGAACGTTCCACGCACGCCTCTACGTGGAGGCGGCCGACGGCAGCGAGGCCGAGATCGACTCGCGGACCAGCGACGCGATCGCCGTGGCGGTGCGCACCGGTTCGACGATCTACGTGGACGAACGTGTCCTCGACGAGGCCGGGGTCGAGCCCGACCGGGCGGAGGCGGGCGACGATCCGGACGAGAAGCTGGCCGTCTTCCGCGAGTTCATCAACTCGCTCGACGTCGACCTCGGCGGTGGCGAGAAGGGCCCGCCCCGCGAGGAACTTGGCGGCTAGGCCTTCGCGGGCGTCCCGAGGACCTCGGCCCTGCGAGTCCAGAGCGCCCAGCGCAGCGCCGCCAGGTCGCGGAAGGTGCGCAGGATCTTGCCGATGCTCGCCCCCGTGTTAGTGCCCGCTGCCCGCGGGTAGTGGTTGACCCCCACCTGGGCAAGGCGCACGCCGCGCGCACGGAGTTTGATGAGCAGCTCGGCCGACAGGAAGGGGCCCTCGGCGTCAAGCCGCAGGCCTTCGAAGACCTCACGGCGGAAGAGCTTCATGGCGCAGTCGATGTCCCGCACCCGCAGGCCGAAGGCGACCGACACGATGGCGTTGTAGGTCTTGGCGATGAAGATGCGGTGGAACGGGTCGCCCCGCTTGATCCGGTAGCCGATCACCGCGTCGACCGGCTTGCGGTCGTCGGCCAACCGGTCGAGCAGGCCGCTCATCTCGCGCAGGTCGAACTGCAGGTCGCCGTCGGAGAAGCAGATCAGCCCGCCCCGCGCCTGCTCGAAGCCCGCCTTCAGCGCACCGCCGTAGCCGCGGTTTGGCTGGTGGTGGACGCGCACCCTCGGATCGGCAGCGGCTAGGGCATCGGCCAGAGCCGGCGTGCTGTCGGTTGAGCCATCGTCGATGGCCAGGACTTCAATCGAGCTGACCAACGGGCCGATCTCGGCCAGCGCCCGCTCGACGGTCCGCTCGATGTTCTCCTGCTCGTTGTAGGCCGGGAAGAAGAAGGTGAGGGCCGGCCGGGCGTCGCCGGACGGTGCCGGGCGCGGAGCGGGAGACGGGTTCTGGTCCTGGGTCACGCGACCTCCTTGCAGCGGATCCGCCGTACCGTAGCGCAACCGCCCGCCGAGCGGGGCCGTCAAGGGGTCGATGTATACTCCGGCCCACCTTGGCGTACGACCGCAGGCGCCCCTGACCGGGTGCCGCCACCGATGACCCGCGACTCCGTGAGGGAGCGGGGCGCGAGGCCATTCGACCGCGGCCTGCCGCTCGATCCCGCCACGCTGGTGATCCTCCTGATCGTGATGGGGGTGCTTCTGCGCGCCATCATCGGCGGGATCTACGTACCGCTCTCCGGCTTCCGGATCGATGTGGGCGACTTCTCGGCCTGGGCACAGCGGCTGGCTGCCAACGGGCCCGGCGAGTTCTATCAGGCCGACTACTTCAGCGACTACCCGCCCGGCTACATGTACGTGCTGTGGCTGCTCGGCTCGATCGGGGAATGGCTGCGCCCGGTCTTCGGACTTTCGATCACCCCCGGCCTGGTGAAGGTGCCCGGCATCCTGGCCGACGCGGGCGTGGCCTGGCTCCTGTTCATCTACGCCCGCCGTTTCGGAGACCGATGGCTGGGCGGCTGGGGGGGCGAACGGATCGGCCTCGTCGCGGCGACGATCTACCTGTTCAACCCTGGGACCATCTTCAACACCTCGGTCTGGGGCCAGGTCGACTCGGTGGGCACGCTCGCCATCCTCGCGACGCTTTACCTCTTGGCCCGAGGCTGGACCGAGGCGGCGGCCGCGGGCGCCGTGGTGGCGCTGCTGGTCAAGTTCCAGTTCGCCTTCCTGATCCCGATCGTCGCCATCGTCGGTATCAAGCGACACGTCTTCGGGAGTTCGTCGGACCCCGCGCAGGACGGCCGTGGCGACCCGCTGCGGGTGCTCACCTCGCTGGCCGCCGGCCTCGGCACGCTGGTCGTGCTGATCCTGCCGTTCCGGCTGGCCGTCTGGGCACCGGCTGACCGCGCCCACTCGCTGATCGGGAAGTTCCTCGACGCGGCGGACACCTACAAGGGGCTCTCGATCAACGGCTTCAACCTGTGGCGTAACCCCTGGAGTGGACTGGGCGACTCGTTGCAGTGGGGATGCGACGTCGCCCCGCCGACCTGCCCTGATGGACAGGGCATCGCCGTTCTGCTGGGCACGTTCCCCATCACCTGGCAGCTGGTGGGCACCGTGCTGTTCGCGCTCGCCGCCCTCGTCGCCCTGTGGCAGGTCGCGCGCCGCGACGATCCGACGGGTCTTCTGGTCGGCGCGCTGGTGCTGGCGGTGGCCTTCTACGCACTCCCGACCCGCGTCCATGAGCGGTACCTCTTCCCGGCGCTGGCGCTCGCGGCTCCACTGGTCCTGCGCGGGCGGCGATGGGCGGTTCTCTACGCAGCCCTGACCGTGGCGTTCTTCGCCAACGTCTACTGGGTCTACACCGCGGACTGGTCCTGGGCGGGAGGGAGTGTCATGAACCCGGGGCTGAACGGCTCACCGATGCCGCGCGACCCGTTCCTGGCGCAATTCCTGTTCAACGACACCGGCATCTATCTGCTGTCTGCCGGGATCGTGGTCGTCCTCGCGTGGTTGCTGGTGCAGTCGGCCGGGATGGCGATCCGCGCGGGCGATCTGGTGCTTGCCCCGATGCGATCGGCTGCGCCGCCGGATCAGGCCACCGCAGAGCCAGAGCCGGTGCCGCTACCCATTGCGGTTGACGCGCCGATCCAGGCGGAGCGACCCGCTCTTCGTTCGCGCCTGCGTCGCTGGCTGCGCCGCGACCCCACCGACCCGTACGCCACGGAGCCGCCCCGGCGCCTCGACCGGCTGGATGCCGTGCTGCTGTTGGGAATCGTGCTGTTCGCCCTCGTCTTCCGTCTCTGGCGCCTGGACTTCCCGCGTCACTTCCATTTCGACGAGGTCTACCACGCACGGACGGCAACGGAGATGCTCGCCGACTGGCAGGAGGGTTGGACCCGCGACACTTATGAGTGGACGCATCCCCCGCTGGCGAAGTACCTGATCGCCGCCGGGATCGTGGCGGCCGACCCGAACAAGGTGCTCGGCACGACCGAGCTCGACGCCCCGGCCACCTCGCTGGCGGTCGTGCCGCAGCGCAGTGCCGAGGGACGCCTCGCGTCGATCGTCTTCACATCGGCCGGAGACGCGACGATCACCGCGCGCGAGGTCACGTCGGGGACGGGCGTGTCGAGTTGGACGGTGAGCGGCCCCGTGGCCAGCCTGGCGTACGACGAGGACGCCAACCGGCTGCTCGTCGGACTGGCCGACACCGGGACCGTATCGGCCTTCGACCTGGGGGCTTTCCTCGGCCAGCTCGGTGAACGGGGGCCGCCGCCGGGCGTCGCGCAGATCGAGACCGGCCTGGCCGGCGTCCTCGAGATCGTTGTGCCGCAGGGTCAGCCGATCATCCTCTTCCGCGGCACCGATGGGATCGCCGAGGTTGAGCGCGAGACGGGCGCGCAGATTGCCACCTCCAGCCTGGTTGCCAGTGGCATCGGCTACGTGCCGGCCGGCTCTGGCGATGACGGCGCGCCGGCACGCGTGGTTGCCATCGACCCGGCGCGCGGCAGCCTGGTGGCCCTCGATGCCGGCTCGCTCGAGCTCGACACCGGGCTGATCGGCAGCGACGGACGGGTGATTCTGCGTGCTCCTCCGACCGGACCGATCATGGTCCAGGCGCGAGGCAACGACACGCAGGTCTGGGTCCCGGTGGGCCCGCTCCCCGCGGATGACGAGCACGGCCCGGTCGCTGGCGGGCTGACCGTCTTCGACGAGAAGCTGTCCGAGATCGACACGGTGCCGCTGCCGGGCACGCCGCGGGTGATCGGCTGGCAGTGGGTGGCCAACATCGTCTATGTCGCGGGGACCGATCCCGCGACCGGCAAGGCCGAGGCGTGGGCGGTCATGCCGCACGGCAATGGCGGCTCACAGAGCGTCGGATTCGCCGCGTTCGACACGAGCCCGCTCCCCGGTGAGCCGCTGGCGCTGGGCTTCGACATCTCCGACCACGCGGAGGGCGACGACCATGGCCGCCTGATCGTCTCGACGAGCACGGCCGGCGGCGGTGAGCTGGTTGCGATCGACGCTGGCAGCAACGCCTTCGCCTGGCGCCTCGCCGGGATCGTCTTCGGCTCGATCCTGGTCGGGCTCATCTACCTGCTCACCGCGACCCTCTTCCCGCGCCGACGGATCGCGGTCCTGGCCGCCGCCTTCGTGGCGATCGACGGGATGAGCTACGTGATGAGCCGGATCGCCATGAATGACATCTTCGTGGCCACCTTCATCGTTGCCGCATACCTGGTCTTCTGGCAGGTCTGGTCAGGTCGCTGGACGCGCAGCGCGTGGTGGGCCCTGCCGCTGGTCGGCGTCCTGATCGGCCTGGCGGCCGCCAGCAAGTGGGTCGGCTGGTATGCGCTCTTCGGCCTGTGGGTCCTCGTCATGGCACGTTCGGGCCTCGGCCGCTTCCTGCTGGTGGCGGGCGTCGCCTTCATCACGGTGGTGGGCGCCGTCGGTGCCCCGTGGCCGTTCCTGGTCGTCTGCCTGGCGGCACTTGGACTCGCGCTGGTCCTCGTCTGGGAGCGCCCGGTGCGCCTCACGGGTCGCGATCTGGCGGCGCTACCGGCCATCGGGGTGGTGGCGGGGGGGATCGGCCTGGCGTTCACCCTGGCCTACGGCACCGTGGAGGGGCGCGATCCGCGCAGCGCGGTCGAACTTCTCTTCGCGATCCTCGCGCGCGGTGCGCAGGCGGCATGGCCGGCATGGCTGATGCTCGGCATCAGTGCCTTGCTGATCGTCCTGCGGGCGTGGCGCTCTCTGCGTGACCCGGCCAGCGACCGCCGCTGGTACCTCCCCGGCGAGCTTGGCGGGTTCGCCTGGCCGTGGGTGGGAGCGAGCCTGCTGGTGATCCCGCTGCTGGTTTACTTCGTAGCATACCTCCCGTATCTGCAACTGGGCCACGGCATTGCCACGGTCGGACAGGGACCGGGATACGGTTGGTCGCTTGACGAACTGCATTCACAGATGTTCGGCTATCACTTTGGCCTGCAGGCGGGACACGCCGCCTCGTCGCCGTGGTGGAGCTGGCCGCTCGACCTGAAGCCGGTCTGGTTCTACAGCCACTCCTTTGACGAGCGGCAGATGGCGGTCATCTACAACGGTGGCAATCCGATCCTCTTCTGGGCGGGTGTCCCGGCCGTGCTGTGGGGCGCTCTCATGGCCTGGCGCCGTCGCTCGCTGGCCCTCGCGCTGGTGGCGGCGGCATTCGCCTTCCAGTACCTGCCGTGGATTCGAATCGAGCGTGCCACCTTCCAGTACCACTACCTCACGGCGGTCCTCTTCTCGATGATCGCCGTGGCCTACTTCGTCGACGAGGGACTGCGCTCGTGGGGCTACCGCTCACTCGCGATCGCCTTCCTGGTTGCCGTCGGGGTCGCGGGCGTGCTCGTCTTCCCGCTGGGCGCCGCACTGGTCATGCCCGATTGGTACATCAACGCGGCCCGCGCTTTGGCCCCATGGAACTACGCGTTCCAGTTCCCGTCTCCACCGCAGGGTGAGCGCGCCCAACTCATCACCGCCGACAACCTGAAACTGGCGATCGGCACGGTCGTCTCGGTCGGGGCGGCAGCCTTCGCGCTGATGGGGCGCGACCTGCTCGGCTCCCGCGCCGAGGCGTCGCCGTCAGTCGCGACGACGGAAGGCGACCACCACGAAGAGCAGCCCGAGGACCACCAACCCGAGCGGCCAGAGGCGATCGACGTCGATGTCCGGCAGATACTCCCGCGCGAGGAAGTAGATCCCCACGCCGATCAGGATCAGCCCGAAGACCCAAGATCCACCACCTGAGTGTCGGTGGGCCCGACGCCCGGACTGTGCAGCCCAGCCGGAGGGCGGCACCCAGCCCGATGATGGCCCAGCGGCACCCGGGTCCGCGCCGGTGGCACCTGCGATCTCTGGTCCGTCGGGTGCCTGGGGCACCACGATCCACATCACCACGTAGACGATGAAGAAGACACCCCCGGTGATGAGCGCCAGGACGGCCCACACCACGCGCACGATCGAGGGGTCAAGGTCCAGGTATTCGGCCACGCCCCCCGCGACGCCGCTGATCATCTCCTCGCGGCGGGACCGATAGAGCCGCCGATTCATCCGCAGCCTCCTTCTGGGTTCAGGGTGAAGCTCCCGGCGTTTCCGCTGATCTCGAGGCGGATCTGCAGGGCCGCCCCTGCGTAGCCGGAGGTCGACCAGGTATCGCCGACCCGCACCATGCCGGAGTCATCGAGGTTGTGCGAGAAGGTGATGTTCGAGTCAAGGGTGAACTCGACGGCCACCCCGTCAAGCGTGCAGACCTCGATCGATCCGGCGTTGACGCTCAGACTGCCGCGCATCTCCATCGCCGTCCCGATCCTCACCGATGCCGAACCGGCATTCAGCGACAGGTCCAGGCGCTCCACCTTCGCATCGGTCAGGTCAAGCAACAGCGAGCCGGCGTTGGGCCCGAGCGAGACGCTGGTGAAGTGGCCCCCGCCGAGGTCGATGGTCGTATCAGCCGCGTTGGGTGAAGCGGAGAGTGTGTACACCGGGTCGGTCGGCAGGCTGACCTCCCAGCGCTGACGCCCGCTCTCCCACCAGCGGCCGCTGTCGGCGGAGCGGACCTCGAGGCGGTCGCCGCTCGCGGTGATACGTGCCGGATCCCCGCCTTGCTGGCCGCTGGCGACCGTCCACGCCGAGTCATCGGTCATGGCGACATTCAGCGTCCCGCAGTTGAAGTCGAGTTCCACCCTGGCGCTGGCTCCGAAGTCGCCGCTGCGCGAGGTGAGCGCGGTCGGGTCGGCGCCGCCGCAGTTGAGCGAAAGGGTCGGTCCGACAGCGATCAGCGCCCCGCCGCCGGTTCCGACCACCAGGGCGGCGGCGACCGTCCCGACGACCGCGAACGGCGTGCGCGACAGGGCAACCGAGACGCCGATCACGATCAGGATGACCGGCCAGAGGCGCCACAGGTCGCGGAGGGCATCCTTGTCGAGATTCCCCTGCTGGGCGGCCAGCGCGACCGTGCCGGCGGTGATGAGCGCAAGGCCCCAGAAGAGGAGCCCACGGTTGAGCGTCATGGCACGTTGGTCCTCAGAGCTAGCTCCACGCGAACGATCGAACCGTACCACCACGGCCGCGCCGCGCGTGGAGTGCCGAATGGCACATTCCGGCCGGCGTGTGCGTCGCACCTTCCGCTTGACAGGCCGCCCGGGGCAGCCGTAGACTCCCGCGGCGGCCACTCTGGACAGTCGTGTCCCGCGGTGTCCGTTCGGCCACCCACCCATCCCGCGAGGACCGATGTAAGGCAATGGATCTTCACCGGAGCACCCCCAACACGTGCCCCACGGTGACGCCTATCAACGGCGACGCCGACGGGAGATCTGCGCCCGCCTCGAGCTGACGAGACGGCGGCAGGGCCGCCAAACGAACGCCACGAGCCGTGGGCCAGATCGGGTCCACGGTTTTTTGTTGCTCGAGCAGCGAGTGCAGGAGCCGCGGACCACCTGGGTCCCGCGGCTCTCTTCTTTCCCGAAATGGCAACCGATGGACGAGCGAGTGATACCCGACCACGACGAGGAACCCGAGATGACCAGCGTGCTGGAACAACCCAAGACCGATACGGCCGTGCCCGCACCCGTCGCTGCGTTGGCGGCAGCGCCGTCGCGCACCCGTCGCACCCTGCCGGAAGACGGAGTGCCGGCGCTGCTCGTCGAGCATGTCACCAAGCAGTTCCTGGTCGGCCGCAAGCGCAAGCCGGTGACCGCCGTGAAGGACATCTCGCTGCGCATCCGGCGGGGCGAGATCTACGGCGTGCTCGGAGCGAACGGGAGCGGCAAGTCCACCTTCATCCGGTTGGTCAGCACCTTGCTGACCCTCGACACCGGCAAGGTGGAGGTGTTCGGCCACGACATTGAGCGCGACGAGATGGCGGTCAAGCGACTCATCAATCGGGTGAGCGTGGACGCCGCCTTCTTCAAGAAGCTGAGCCCCTTCGAGAACCTTGCCTACGCAGCGCGGCTGTACGGCATGGACCCGAAGTCGGCGCGGCAGCAGGCGATCGCCATCCTGGCGCGGCTGGGGATCAGCGAGAAGCGGCTCGGCCGTCCGCTGGAGCAGATGAGCCGGGGGATGCAGCAGAAGGTCGCCATTGCGCGGGCGCTGCTGACGAGCCCGACCCTGCTGCTGCTCGACGAGCCGACCACCGGCCTCGACCCGCGCTCGAAACTCGACGTGCAGAGCTTCATCGAGGATCTGCGCGATGGGCATGACGCCACGATCGTGCTCACCACGCACGACCTGGCGGAGGCCGACCGACTGTGCGACCGGATCGCGATCATCAACGACGGGAGGATCGTGGTGGAGGACACCCCCGAGGCGCTCAAGGTCCTCGTGGCAGAGCGCCACGGACAGGAGCCGACCATGGAGAGCGTCTTCATGACCTTCACGGGGCGCTCCCTGGACGACGACATGGACAACGAGAACGAAGAGAACGACGAGGGCTAGAGCGATGACCCTGATGACCCGCGAACTGAAGGCGTCCTTCGCCTTCGTGGAGCGGAACTTCAACCTGACAAAGCGTTACTGGGGCTGGGAGGTTGCCTTCCTGGTCTATGCCGTGGCGGGCGCGCTGGCCGTGTCGCTCATCGGTGCCGGGCAGGGAGACACCCGACTGCTGCTCACGCTGGTGATCGGTGCCGTCTTCTGGAACTACCTGTCGGTCGTCTTCAGCTTCATCGCCGAGACGGTCAGCTGGGAGCGCTGGGAGGGGACGCTGGAGTACACCTTCATGGCTCCCGTGCGGCGCTATACCCAGATGCTCGGGTCGACGCTGTACGCGGTGATCTTCGGCTTCATCCACACCGTGGTGGTGCTGATAGTGCTCGCCCTCTTCTTCGAGCTGGACCTGTCGCACGCCAACTTCGCGACCGCTGCGGTCTTCATGGTGCTCGGCTCGTTCTCCTTCATCGGGATCGGGATCATGACCGCCATCCTGCCGCTGATGTACGTCGAGCGCGGAGCGCAGATGACGTTCGTGCTGCAGTCGGTGCTGCTGCTGATCAGCGGCGTCTATTACAGCGTCGACATCCTGCCCGGCTGGATGCAGGTGGCCTCGAACTTCTCGCCCGCGACGTATGTCCTCGACGGTGTGCGGGCGGGACTGATCGACGGGGTGGGCATCGGTGAGCTGCTCCGGGACGTGTGGCCGCTTGCCCTGATGGGGATCGTCTTCATCCCGCTCGGCCTGTGGGCGTTCGGCCGCGCCGAGCGCTACGCCAAGCGGACCGGCAAGCTCAAGCGAGTAGGCTGACCCGATGCGTCCCCCAGCACCCGGACTCGTCCTGCGTCGTTACGCCGGCCTCTCCGACGTGCCGCACATGTTGCGGATCTTCACCGCGTCCAACGAGGCCGACGAGATCGACGAGCGGATGTCCGCGGCCGGGCTCACCACCTGGCTGACTCATCCGAGCGAGCACTTCGATCCTGCCAACGACGTGATCGTGGCGGAGATGGGCGGCGAGGTGGTGGGCTACGGCTGGGCCTTCTGGGTCGACACCACGGACGGACCGCGTGCGTACATCACGCGCGGACACGTACATCCGGCATGGAGTCGACGTGGCATCGGGACGGTGATCCT
>JBDSIN010000255.1:0-4277 GCA_039917955.1 Candidatus Limnocylindria bacterium | reverse complement strand
AAGCCACTCCCGCGGGCAGGCGTCTTCGCCCACGCCCAGGCGCTCGTCGTCGCCCGCGAGATCGCGGCGAACTTCGCCGGCCGAGCGGCGCCTGCCGGGTTCGACGGCATGGGCTTCTGCTGGGTCGAGGCAGGCGCAGGGCGCGCGGCGTTCGCCGTCGGAGACTTCTACGCTGAGCCCGATCCGGCGCTCGACCTCCGACCGCCGGGGAGAATGTGGCATGCCGGCAAGGTGGTCTTCGAACGCTCCTGGATCGGCAGTCCGCTGCAGCGGCGCATCGGCCGCATCGGCCTGATCGCTGGCGGTCGGCTAGCCGGATTCCGGGTGGAGCTGTGAGGACGAGCAGCCGACCCACCTTGACGTGATCTTGAGGCGAACCGGCATTCCAGGTTGAGGTGGCCCATGGACACTGACACCTGTGGGCCGAAGCCCTGAACGAAACAAGACAAGGAGAGACAGCATGATGGGATATGGCTTTGACGGCGGCGCGCTCGGGTGGATCTGGATGCTTGGCGGCCTGCTCGTGATGGTCGGCTTGGTGGTCCTGACCGTGTGGGCTGTGGTGGCCGTGAGCCGTGGCGGTACGAGCAGGGAGCCCGAGCGACCGACGGCGCTCGACATCCTGCGCGAACGGTATGCCCGCGGGGAGATCACCCAGCAGGAGTTCGAGCAAGCCAAGAAGACGCTGGGGTACTGATCGTGACCGACCGTCGACTCCCCGTTCTCGGGGCCGGTCTCGTCGCGGCGGGCATGATCCTCATGGCGCTATCTACCTGCTCGATGCGGCGGATGGGAAGCTGGTAAGCCTCACGAACGACTCTGGCGACGACGGGCAGGTGGCATGGCGCCCGCCACACTGAGCCGGTCGCGCGTGTGCAGCCGGCGCATCGCTTGAGGTAATAGACAGCATTCAAAGGGGCTCTCGCGCGTCGCCGAACTGCTACCGGTAGTGCCATCACGCACCTGGAGCTGGATCGGTGTTGATGTACTTCTACCCTCCGTTGCCCTCCGAGCGGGCCAGGTTTCGCGATCAGCCGGCGTCGAGCAGCTCGAGTACTGGAGCCATCGCCTCGAGCGCGGCCAGTTGTGCGTGGCCAGAACCTCCTCTGGCCACCGTCCGAGTTGTGTAGCACCTCGGACCGGACGCATCCGGGCAATGTCCTGTGGGAGATCGCCCACGGCCGGAGCGGCTTCGAGTTCGCCCTCGTGGCCGCCGCCGCCGGCGTCGGCTATCTCGTCGCACTGCTGTGGTTCCGCAGGCGGGGGTGATCCTGTGCCGGGACCGGACAGATTCATACGAGGGCCGCGTTATCGGTCCTGGGAGGGTCCGAATCGGCTCTCCTGCAGGCTGAGAGCCGCATCTGCAGGTGGAGTGGGGCCTCAGACGCAATAGTGCGGCTGCCAAATGAATCTGGCCAGAACGAGGGGCGGCCGATGCGCCCGCGCGCCGGGGCCCCCGCCGCTACCATGGATCGGGTGACCCAGCGACCCGAAACCGGCGCGACCGACGGCTTCGTCCACCTCCATGTCCATTCCGAGTTCAGCCTGCTCGACGGGATGAGCCGGATCGGCGCCATGACCCTGCGGGCCGCCGACGCGGGGATGTCGGCCCTGGCGATCACCGATCACGGCGCCATGTACGGGGCGATCGAGTTTTACCAGGCGGCCGGTCGGGCGGGGATCAAGCCGATCATCGGCGTCGAGACCTACGTCGCCCCGCGCGGTCACACCGACAAGGAAGCCAAGGTGGACGCCAACCCGTTCCACCTCGTCCTGCTGGCCAAGGACGCGATCGGCTATCGGAACCTGATGGCGCTCGTCAGCAAGGCGCACCTCGACGGTTACTACTACAAGCCGCGCATCGACAAGGAGCTGCTGGCGCAGCACGCCGAGGGCCTCATCGGTACCTCAGCCTGCCTCGGTGGCGAGGTGCTCAAGCGCCTGGCCGATGGCGACGAGCGTGCCGCCCGACAGGCGGCCGATGAGTATCGGTCCATCCTGGGCGACGGCAATTTCTTCATCGAGGTGCAGGACCACGGGATTCCCGACCAGGCGCGCCTGCACCCCCAGCTCGTGGAGCTGGCCCGCGGCATGAAGATCCCGCTGCTGGCCACCAACGACACCCACTACACGGTGCCCGATCAGCACGAGGCTCACGACCTGCTGCTCTGCATCGGCACCGGCAGCAACCTCGACACGCCGGGACGGATGCGCTTCGAGAGCAACGAGTTCTACCTGAAGTCGCCCGCCGAGATGCGCCGACTCTTCGGCGGTGAGCTGCCGGAGGCGATGGACAACACGCTCCGCGTGGCGGAGATGGTCGACCTGCGCCTGGATTTCGACCAGTTGCGCCTGCCGCACTTCCCGGTTCCGGACGGCGAGACGGCCGCCTCGTGGCTGCGCAAGGAGTGCGAGCGGGGGATCACGGTCCGTTATGGAGACGCGCCTGGCGAGACGGTTCGCCATCGGCTCGAGTACGAGCTCGGGATCATCGAGCGGATGGGATATGCCGGCTACTTCCTGATCGTGGCCGACTTCACGCGCTTCGCGCGCGACCAGGGGATCATGACCACCTGTCGGGGGAGCGCGCCGGGCAGCATCGTGACCTACTCGCTGGGCATCACGCCGGTCGATCCGCTCCTCTACGGGCTTCCGTTCGAGCGTTTCCTGAACCCCGATCGCGTGACCATGCCGGACATCGACATCGACTTTGCCGACAACCGGCGCGACGAGGTGATCGAGTACGTCACGCGCAAGTACGGCGACGACCGGGTGGCCCAGATCATCACCTTCGGGACGCTGGGAGCCAAGGCGGCCATTCGCGACGTCGGTCGCGCCATGGGCCTCACCTATGCCGAGGCCGACCGGGTCGCCAAGTCGGTCCCCAACGAGCTGAACATCTCACTCGACCGCGCCGTCGAGACCTCGCCGCCGCTGCGCGAAATGATCGCCTCCGATCAGCGCGTGGAGAAGCTGATCGGTGTGGCCAAGCAGCTCGAGGGGGTGGCCCGCCATGCCTCGACGCACGCCGCGGGGATCGTCATCAGCCGCGAGCCGCTGACCGAGATCATGCCGCTCCAGCGCGCCACCGACGGCCGCACCACCATGACCCAGTACGAGATGCACGCCTGCGAGACGCTGGGCCTGCTCAAGTTCGACTTCCTGGGCCTCATCAACCTGACCATCCTGGCCGATGCCGTCGACCTGATCCGGACCCACCGTGGCGTGACGGTGGACGTGGACACGCTGCCGCTCGACGATGCGAAGACGTTCGAGCTTCTCTCCACCGGGGAGACGACCGGCATCTTCCAGCTCGAGTCGTCGGGGATGCGCCGCTACGTCAAGGAGCTCAAGCCGACCGAGGTGAAGGACCTGGCGGCGATGGTCGCGCTCTTCCGCCCCGGACCGATGGCCAACATCCCGGCCTACATCCGCCGCAAGCACGGCCAGGAGGCGGTCGCCTACCTGCACCCGTCCCTCGAGCCGGCGCTGCGCGACACGTACGGGATCTTCGTCTACCAGGAAGACATCATGACCGCCGCCATCGCCATGGCCGACTACACCGGGCCCGAGGCGGACAACCTGTGCTATGCGATCCGCAAGAAGAAGGAATCGGTCCTTCACGAGCACGAGGCCAAGTTCAAGGCCGGGGCCAAGAAGAAGGGCATCTCGGCCGGCATCGTGGAGCAGGTCTTCGCCGCCTTCGAGCCGTTCGCGCGCTACGGCTTCAACAAGGCGCACGCCACCTGCTACGGCCTGATCGCGTACCAGACGGCCTACCTCAAGGCCAACTACCCGGTCGAATTCATGACCGCCGTGCTCAACGGGTTCCGCGAGCGCGCCGAGAAGGTGGCCGCGGTGGTCGCCGAATGCCGGCGCCTCGGAATCGTCGTCCGGCCGCCGGACGTCCAGGCATCCAGCGCACCGTTCACGGTCGAGACCGATGCCGATGGCACCTCCGCGATCCGGTTCGGCCTGGTCGCGATCAAGAACGTGGGGGAGGGCGCGATCGAGGCGATCATCGCCGGGCGCGAGGGACGGGGAGAGATCTCCGATGCCGCGGGACCATTCGCGTCGCTCGACGACCTCTGTCGCCGGGTGGACCTGCGCACCGTCAACAAGCGTGTGCTCGAGTCGCTCATCAAGGCCGGGGCGATGGCATCGCTCGGCGGGCCAGGCGGACTTCTCGACCGTCTCGATACCGCCCTCGAGTCCGCCTCGCGGCATCAGCGCGACGTGGCCGCCGGGCAGGGGACGCTCTTCGACCTGTTCGCCGC
>JBDSIN010000254.1:0-2611 GCA_039917955.1 Candidatus Limnocylindria bacterium | reverse complement strand
GACCCGCGGATCGACGGCGATCTTGGCGTTCAGCGCGCGAATGGCCGCGGTGTCCTCGTCGTTGACCGATGGATCGGCCACCCGACCGCTCCACAGCACGTTGTCGATGGTGATCAGTCCCCCGGCGCGGACGAGGCGCAGCGCGCCTTCGTAATAGGCGTCGTAGTTGGCCTTGTCGGCATCGATGAAGGCCAGGTCGTAGCTCCCCGCTTCGCCGGCCGCCAGCAGCTCGCTGAGCGTCTCGACGCCCGGTCCCAGGCGAAGCTCGACGCGGTCGGCGACGCCGGCATCGGTCCAGGCCCGGCGGGCGATATCGGTCCATTCACGACTCAGGTCGCAGCAGGTGATCCGGCCGTCAGGTGGCAGCGCCAGCGCCATGGCGGTCGAGGAGTAGCCGGTGAAGGTGCCGACCTCCAGGATCCGTCGAGCGCCGATCAGGCGGACGAGCATGGCCAGCGTGGCGCCCTCCTCGGGCGCGATCTGCATGCCGGCGTTCGGCATCTTTGCCGTCTCGTCGCGGAGAGCACGCAGCACCTCGGGCTCGCGGACGCCGACGGTCAGCAGGTAGGCGTGGAGCTCTTCGCCCAGGCCGATGGAGCGGTTGCTCACCGCGATGGCACCGCGCTGCGCGAGGATGCCTGTCGGCCGGGCACGGGCTCGGTGGGCTCGCTCGCCTGCACGGGTACGAAGGCGGCCCGATAGGTGGCGACCGTGGCCGCTCCACCGCGCTCGGTGAAGAACTGTTCGGCTGCGGCGCCGGCGGCAGCGGCCTCAGGATCGCGATCGCCAGCCAGCATGCCCCAGGCCAATCCGCCGAGCGCCTCACCGAGAAGGTCACGGGCGTCATGCTTGGTCTCCAGCGCGTGGCGGTACCCGGCTCTCGCCTCATCCCAGCGTCCCTCGCGGGCCGCCTGGCCGGCCTCGGCCGCGGTCAGGATGGCTGTCGTGAGTCGACCGCCGCTCTGCTGGTGGCGCAACATGCGGACCGCCTCGGCCAGCTCATCGCGCAGGTTGCCGGCCACCGCCGCAGCTGCGGCGAGGTCTGGTCCCTCGACGATGAAATTGGCATCGGTGGCGGACTCGAGTGCCTGGCGGGCCGCAGCCGCCCAGTCGCCACCAAGAAACGCGTGAAAGGCGTTCTGAAGGCTCCCGGACGCGGTGACGATCTGGCTGTCGAGCTGGGACGAAATCTCGGTGGCCTTTGCGCGCTCCGCCGCTGCGCCGGCGCGATCGCCGCGCAGTGCCGCCAGCCTGGCGCGCAAGCCGGCGAACCACAGGGCGTAGAAGGGAGGCACCACCTCCCCGTCCTCCAGCGCCTGGATCTCGTCCATCCACGCGCCCCACTCGCCCGAGTTCTGGGACATGCCGGCGAGCAGGCTAACGAACTGGAAGACGAACCCCTGGTTCCCCAGACGAACGGCCAGCTGGTAGCTCTCCTCGGTCAGGGCGATGGCCGCACCAAGGTCCTCGTCGGAGATCACTCCGAGCAGGTTGTTCCGGGCGCGCAGGGCCGACGCGGTCAGGGCGTGGCCGTCTGCCTCGGCGGCGGCCCCCCGCAGGATGGCGGCCCCCTCGATCGCGCGCTCGGCGTGCAGCATCGCGGTCCCCTTGTTGATGAGCGCCTCGACCACCGGTCGCACGAGGCGCTGCGGCCCCGCCAGGACCAGCGCGCGGTCCGCGGTCGAAATGGCCTCGGAGTGGCGGCCGGTCATCATGTAGACCCGCGACAGCTCGGCCAGCAGAGCGGCGTACTCGGGAGACGTGTCGATCGCCCCACCCTCGGTCAGCGTCTCCTCCATGACGGCGACCGCCTGCGGCTCGACCTTCGAGGAGGTGTAATGGCGGCCCATCCAGGTCGCGGCGCGGACCACGCCGGCCAGATCGCCCAGCCCGCGGTACAGCTCATGGGCGGCGCGAGCATGCTCGATGGCTCTCTCGTAGTCCGAGGTCTGGTCGCCGAGCTCGGCGGCGCGGAGGTAGAGCCCCGCCTGCTCCGCCGGATCGGCGGTGATGGAGATCGTCTGCTCGAGGTAACCGACCGCCTGCAGGTGTGAGTGCAGCGCCGCCGCGCGGTCTGCGGCAGCTACCAGCGCCAGCCGCGCCTGCGCGGCCAGCGCATCTGCCTCCGGGCCCGGGCGGGACGCCTCATGGGCGGACAGGTAGTGGCTGGCGAGCACGCCGGCCGTCTCCTCCTCGCCGAGCCCCTCGAGGTGGCGTGCCGCGGCGAGATGCCGAGCGCGACGGTCCGGACGAGCCAGCGAGGCGTAGGCGACCTCCCGGACGACCGCCTGCACGAACTTGTGCTGGCCGCGCTCCGGTGAGCGCGGGTCCGCATCCACGGTCAGGAGTTGCCGGCGCACGAGTCGGTCGAGGCGCTCCGCCAGCACCGGCGGCTCCTCGCCCGCAACCGCAGCCAGCGCGTCGATCGTGAAGCTCTGGCCCAGCACCGATGCGTCCTGCAGCAGGGCGCGATCCTCGGGCTGGGCTGCGTCGAGGCGGCTGGCGATCAAGGCCTGCAGCGTGGCCGCCACGCCCAGCGACCCGATCTCGCCGGTGAGGCGGTATCGGCCGTCCTCGGCGACCAGCAACTCGCGATCGAGCAGCATTCGGA
>JBDSIN010000253.1:0-6047 GCA_039917955.1 Candidatus Limnocylindria bacterium | reverse complement strand
CCATCATCACCTTGCCGATCACCGCACGGATGCCGTGCGCCTCGGCCGCCCGGAAGCAACTGTCCATCGAGTCGACCCACAGCGCGCCGTAGGCAACGACGGTGGTCGTACCCGCCGCCGCCATCGCACGGAACGCCGCCGGGGCGATGAGGTCGGCCGTTGCCGCGTCGAAGTCGCGCTCCAGCGGGAAGATGTAGCGCTCCAGCCACGTGAGCAGATCGAGCCCCGCGCCGACTCCCGCATTCGGCAGCTGGGGCAGGTGGGCATGGAGATCGACCAGGCCCGGCATCACGACCCACGGCCTGAGGTCGGTGTAGCTGGTCGACTCCGCTGTGTCGTCCCAGCGCGCCACACGGGTTAGCCGGCCGCCGGCGTCCACCTCGATGAGTGCATCCGGCTCGTGCAGGAGGCCGCCGCCCGCCAGCGGCGTGACCAGGCGCGCGCGAACGGCGAACGGAGGCGCACCGAGCTCGTCGAGCCGAGTCATGGGCGGCAGTGTAGAGGCCGTTAGCGCCGCAGTCGGAGGGCAACCACGATCGTTGCCGTTCCGACCACGAAGGCGACGCAGTTCGGTATCACGATCGCCAGGTTCGGCAGCGCGAGCCCGTAGATGAGCCAGATCAGAAAACCGACATTCAGCAGACCGAGGTAGGCAAGCGAGACGTCGGCCGAGGATCGCGTCTGAAGCATCCGCCGGATCTGGAGGATGGGCGAGACGGCCATCACGACACCGTATGAGGCAGCGATCACGCCGAGCGCCAGGATCATTCGGCCTCCGATCTCTGCGCTCTGGCATCCGACGGCGGTCGCTGGCCGAGCCGGAGGAGCGCTCGCGTCGGCGCTCACAGCGTAGCCGAATCTGCTGAGGCTCCGGGTGACCGGCGCGGAGGGTTGCCACAGGGAGTACACTTGCAGGCACCCTCCCGTTGTGGGGGTTCCCGCGTGGTCGTCAGGTTCCTTCTCGAGCCGGCCGTGCGTCGTCGGCTTACTTCGAGAAGAGAACGAGGTTTACATGACCACAGGTACCATCAAGAAGGTCGTATCCGACCGCGGCTTCGGCTTCATTGCGGCCGAGGACGGCAAGGAGTACTTCTTCCACCGTGACGGGCTCGATCGCTCCCTTGAGTTCGATCGCCTCGTCGGTGGCGAGAAGGTCAACTTCGAGGTTGAGTCCAGCCCCCGCGGTCCCCGCGCCGGCAAGGTCACAGCCGCCTAGCACCGATCCGGGCGCCTCGGCGCCCGCGACTCGACACGCGAACGCCCGGCCCCTCGCGGGCCGGGCGTCCTGCATTTCGCGATGAAATCGACCGCCTCCTCCACCTCCCCCCTTGCTGTGGCGGCGCTGCGCCTGCTTGGCGAGCGGCGACTGATCCTGGGCGTAAACCGAGGGCCGGTGACCTTCTCATCGGGCGCTGACGGCAGGCTGCGGGCTCGCAGGGGCTCTGGCGGCGTGGTAACGGCCCTCTCGCAGGTCGGCGAGTACGTCCCGGTCACCTGGGTCGCTGCGACCATGAACGATGCCGAGCGTCGCGCGGCCCGCGACACGGAGGCGATGGCCAGGGCCCTGCCCACCGATCGGGTCAAGCTTCGCCTGGCGCTGGTCGAGCGATCGGTCTTCGAGGCCGCGCACAACGTCATCGCCAACCCGCTGCTCTGGTTCTTCCAGCACGAGATGTGGAACCTCCCGGAGCGCCCAATGATCGATGCCCCGACCATGCGGGCCTGGCAGCGCGGCTACATCCGCCTGAACGAGGCCTTCGCGGAGGCCATCCTCGACGAGGTTCCCCGCGACGATCGGGCGCCGCGGATCATGCTCCACGACTACCACCTCTACCTCGCGGCGACCACCATCCGGCGCGCGCGTCCGGATGCCATCCTCAGCCACTTCACCCATATTCCCTGGCCGTCCTCTTCCCTCTGGCAGGTTCTTCCGCCGGTCATCCGTGAGGGGATCGCGCACGGGCTGCTGGCCAACGACATCGTCGGCTTCCAGACAGCGCGCTACGCGCATAACTTCCTGCGCTGTGTCGAGTCGTTCGTGCCGAACGCGCGCGTCAACTTCCGGTCGCGCACCGTCGCGCATGAGGGCCGGCTGACGCGGGTGCGCGTGTATCCGATCAGCATCGACGTCGCCGCAACTCGCCGGGTGGCGACAACGGCGGCAGCGCGCCGTCGTCGGGCCGAGCTGGAGGCGATCAGCGCGGAGCGGATCCTGGTGCGGGTCGACCGGCTGGAGCCGTCGAAGAACATCCTCCGCGGATTCCACGCGTTCGAGACGCTGCTCGAGCTGCATCCCGAGCTGCGCGGCCGTCTGACGTTCCTCGCCTTCCTCGTTCCGTCACGAACCGGTATCCGCGAGTACCGCGACTACGGCCGCAAGGTCCGTGATGCTGCCGAGCGGATCAACGCACGGTTCGGCCGGCACGGCCGCGTGCCGGTGCAGATCTTCTTCGAGAACAACTACGCCCAGGCGCTGGCGGCCCTGGCGATCGCCGACGTCGTCCTGGTCAACCCGCTGATCGACGGCATGAACCTCGTTGCCAAGGAGGCCGCGGTGGTCAACGACCGTGATGGCGTACTGGTCCTTACCGAGACAGCCGGGGCGTACGACCAGATGGCCGATGGCGTGCTGCCGGTCGCCGCCGCCGACATCGTCGGCACGGCCGAGGCGCTGGCCACGGCCCTCGGCATGCCGCTCGCAGAGCGCCGTGCGCGGCTCAAGCGTCTGCGGGCCGGGGTTGAGCGCGAGGACATCTCCTGGTGGCTCCGGCGCCAATTCGAGGACCTCACCACGATCGCCGAGTCGCGAGGCGGCTGAGGGGAACCTGCAGGGTCAACCCGTGAGCGATACCGCTACGCCCTGGAGGACCTGGATCAGCGCTTCCGGCGACGCCACCGTGACGTCGGCCGCGTCGCTCACCGCGCGAGACACCTCGACGCCTCCGGCGACCGCCAACGTGAGCGTCGACAACCCCTGCGCTCGCAGCGCGTCAGCGGCCTGGAACATGTCGATGTCCGTGACGTCATCGCCCGTCACGAGGAGCCCGCGCAGTGCGTGTTCCTGGGCGATCCTGGCCACCGCGCTCCCCTTGTCTCCCATGCCCGCCAGTCGCAACTCGACGGTGCGCCGCCCCTCCCGCAGCTCGAGCCCCGGCGGCAGGATGCGAAGGGCCGCCAGGAGCCGCTGTCGAGCAGCTTCGGGATCGGGCGCTGCCCGGTAATGGACGGTCGCTGAGAGGCCCTTATCGTCAATCACGACACCGTCCGTCGGTGGCACAGCCTCGAGTGCGGCCCGGATGTCGGCCCTCAGCTCCTCGGCGCGTGCCGGCACCTGAGGTACGTCCGAGCCAGGGGCGAGCCACTCGAGACCGTGGCTGCCGACGATCAGGAGTTGGCGGCCCACCGGGCCGAGGATGCGGCGCGCGTCGGCCGCCGATCTACCGGTGACGACCGCCACCACCGCCAGCCGGTGCGCAAGAACCCGCAACAGCTCCGGGACCCCCCGGATCGGCTGTGCCGATGCGGGCTCATCAACGATCCGTGACAGCGTCCCGTCAAGGTCGGTCACGAGGCCCGCAGGCGCGCTGAGGAGCACCTCCCGAGCGAGTTGGATGTGCCGCTCGGCTCGCTCGATCGTCATCGGCCCACACACGGCGACATTCGGGGGCGGATCTGTGCGGCCACTGCAATCTCTCCTGATCCGGAAGGGAACTCGACCAATTGTCGCGTGCTTGCCAGCGCGGTGTGCCGCGAAGCTGTCGCCGGCACGACCGGCCGCGCCCCCGCTCGCCGCGGACCGTTCTCTCGGTGGGCCAGAGGAGCACCGCCACATGCACAAACTGCCCGTCCTTTCCGGGACATTCGCCACTTGTCACGGGAGCGACCCCGGACGACTGTAGGGTCACGCGGAGGCTCGCGTGGCGGCGCCACCGGTGCAGCCCTCGGGCTCGCCGCAGCGGAAGGAGGCAGCCGAAATGACGCGGGTGCTTGTCGTCCACCACGACATTGACATCGCCGACATTGAGGCCGATGGACTCCGACGCATGGGCTACGAGGTGGATCAGTGCGCCGGACCAGCGGGCGGCGGCGAGTGCCCGGTGATGCGCGGGCAGCGCTGCTGGCAGGTGGACTGGGCGGACGTGCTCGTGTACGACGTCTGGGCCGCCGGCGATGACGGTGGCGAGCTCCTCGAGGACATCCACAGCCTCTACCCCGATATCCCGGTGGTCATGACCTCCGGGGGCCTCATGCTCAACTGGGAGGAGACTGAAGGGCCTCACCCGGTTACGCCCGTCAACGGCCCGCCGAACCAGGTCCTGCTGGCAGCGGCCGTCGAGGCCGCACTCCGATCGGCCCAGTCTCGGCCAAAGCCGGGCGTGGGGAGGACCTCAGCGGAGACGCGAGAGCCCGTGGCGGCGGCTCGAACGCCGCACTGGTAGCGCTAGGGGTTACCTCTCGCAACCGATCCCGTTGTGGTCGCCGTCGAACCGGTGCGGATCCGGTTCGAGGACGGTGAACCGCCGAAAGACGATGTCACCACAATCCAGGTCGGGCGGTGGCGGCGGGATGCAGACGGGCGGGTAAGCAGGGTCGCACCCCAACGGCGCCGTTGTGGGAGATGAGTTGCCCGGCGACACGCCCGCGGTGGCCAGGATTGCCGGTCGCCTCGCCGTGGTGCAGGACGCTGACAACCCCACGATGGCGTTGCGTTCGCGCTGATCCATCGCAAGATCCCACCGAACCTTGATGGCAAGCCAGTCGGCCAGGTAATCGCAGACCGCCTGTGGTCGATCGGGCAGCCAGTCGGCCGGATCCATGTCCGATTTGCGGCTGTTCGAGGCGGATGACACGGCGATCAGCTCCCATCCGGTGCCGAGATCGTTGGCGAACGCCTCTCGCCGCTGCGGAGTCCACGCCGATGCCCCCGAGTCCCAGGCTTCCGCCAGGGCGATAACGTGGTCGATGCTCACGTCGGCAGGATCGACGAAGGTCAGGCCGTCGTACACGCTGAACCACGATCCCCCGGTCAGGCTGCATCCGGCTCCGACGCCGACCGGCGTCAGGGACTCAACTATGAGCACTTCGCGGCGCGTGTTGCAGCCGTCAGCGTCCTCGTCCGACCAGCGGGGAAAGAGGTCGGTGTCGTACCCGGCACGCTGCTCCGGCGCCACCCGCAGCCCCGCGAGAAGCTCCGGCAGCGACAGATCGGCGGATTCCACCGAGGGTGAAGCGGTGGCAGCTGGCGGGCTAGTCGTGACGCCCTGGCTTGCGGAGGGAGCACGTGTCGGCGACGGTGACGTGGCGCCGAGGGTGCCCGGGGGCGTCGGCACCGACCCGGGCGAACCGGTGGTCGTTGGCGGGTTGCCACCCGCAGGCCCGTTGGATGCCAGCAGCGACAGCGCAACGAGGACGGCCGCGACGGCAAGACCCACGAAGACCAAAGCTCGTTCCGGCCTCGCGCGGCGCACGCCGCCATCCTACCGGTCGTCGTCGCAGGAGACTGCCGCCTTCCGGTCGGTGGCCACGTGGACGGCCATGGCCCGCCACGGAGGGGGTGAGCGCCCATACGGTCCGAGCATGGCGGGAGGGCCGTTCACGGCGGCCCTCCCGTTCTGGTGCGTCGGTTGCATCATCGCAGCTTGATGATCTGCTCTCTGGAGTCATAGCCACAGTCGAACGCGCCGCAGGCATATGCGAACGTCACCGAAGCGGTGCGACCGCCCTTGAACTTGCCGCCGCGCGCTCACCACGGCCACATCACCGGTTAGACCTTGCCTGCCAGAAACGGCGGAACGCAACCGTAACTATTCCCGCGCTGCCTCCGGCGTACACTGGTGAGAGCACCCAGGGGAGAGGGTCAGTTGCTGTACGAGGAAACCTTACGATGACAACGCCGGTTCACGCTGCCAGGTTGCCGCTGTCGGCTGGCATCGCAGTCATTCTCGCGATCAGCATGCTCGCCGTCGGACAGACGGTACTTGCCGCCGGTCCAGCGCCAGTTGGGCTCGGCACGGCAGCGCCCTTCGCGGTCCTGGCCGGCACGCCGG
>JBDSIN010000252.1:0-4227 GCA_039917955.1 Candidatus Limnocylindria bacterium | reverse complement strand
TCGACGGCGTGCCGACACCGGTCGACCCCTACGAAGAGGATCCAGGGAAGGCGATTCGGGGCGATCTGCTCGTCGACAACGTCGTGTTCGGCGACTTCACGGTCAAGTCATCGCTCCAGGTGATCGCGGACTCCGCCCACGAGCACACCCCCGAAGAGTGGGCGGAGATCTGCGGCCTCGACGCGGCCGACATCGCCGAGGTGGCGCACGAGTTCAGCGCCCACGGCCGGCAGTCCGTCGCGGACATCCACCGGGGCGTCAGCCAGCACACCAACGGGTTCTATAACGTCCTCGCCTGGTACACGCTCAATGCCCTGCTTGGTAACTTCGACCACGCCGGCGGGCTGATTAAGCTCACGACGTACAAGGCGGACGGCAGCAAGAAGGGCCAGCCGTTCAGCCTCAAGCAGGGAGCCGGCGGCATCGTGCCATTCGGCACGAGCATCATTCGGCACAACGAGAAGTACGAGAAGCACACGCTCTTCCAGCGCGACGGCTACCCGGCCAAGCGCAACTGGTATCCGCTCTCGAGCGACGTCTACCAGGAGATCATCCCGTCCATCGGGGACGCCTACCCGTACCCCGTCAAGACCCTGATGCTCTACATGGGCTCGCCGGTCTACTCACTGCCGGCCGGCCACGCGCAGATCCCGATCCTGATGGACACGAAGAAACTGCCGTTGTTCGTCGCCATCGACCCGTTTATCGGCGAGACGAGCATGTACGCCGACTACATCTTCCCGGACCAGATGTACCTCGAGCGCTGGGAATTCCATGGGAGCCATCCGAGCGTCGCGTTCAAGATCCAGCCCGTTCGGAACCCGGTCATCGACCCGCTGGTGCCCGATGTCACCGTGTTCGGTCGGGAGACGCCGATGGGTCTCGAGGCGGTGCTTCTGGCGGTTGCCGAACGGCTTGGGCTGCCCGGTTTCGGACCGGGCGGGTTCGGGGACTACGGCGATCTCTCGCACCCGGACGACCTCTACATCCGGATGGTCGCCAACCTCGCCTTCGGCGAGAAGGAGGACGGGTCTGACTCCGTGCCCGACGCCGACGCGGAGGAGCTCCGGATCTTCACCACAGTCCGCACGGGAATCCGGCCAAGCGTCTTCGACGCAGCGCGGTGGGAGAAGATCGCCGGCAAGGTCTGGCCGAAGGTGGTCTACGTACTCAACCGCGGCGGGCGGTTCCAGTCGTTCAGCAAGGGCTACAAGGAGGGCGAGTTCCCGGAGGCGAGTTCGAACTACTTCGGCCTCGACACGATCCAGGCGGCGAACGCGTACGGGACGATGGTCAACATCTATGGCGAGAAGACGTACGACACCAAGAGCTCGATGACCGGTGAACACCTCGTCGGCTATGGGAAATACTTTCCCGCGCCCGTGTCCGTCCTGGGAGAGCCGCTCCCCGACGAGGCGCAGGGCTTCGACCTCCGCATGATCACGTACCGCGAGATCATGCAGACGAAGAGCCGAACCTCCTCGAACTACTGGCTCCTCGCCCTGCGCCCCGAGAACTTCATCCTGATGAACGCCGCCGACGCGAAGGCGCGTGGGCTCAAGGACGATGACGTCGTGCGGATCACGTCCGCGTCCAACCAGGAGGGGATCTGGGATCTGGGCAACGGCCGCCAGGTGCCGATGAACGGCAACGTGAGGACGACCGAAGGAATCCGGCCCGGCGTCATCGCCTTCAGCCTCGGCTTCGGGCATTGGGCCTACGGCGGCGTGAACTTCACGGTGGACGGAACCACGATCGAGGGCGACGCCCGCCGAGTCAAGGGGGTCCACGCGAATGCGGCGATGCGCATCGACCCGTACCTCGGAAACACGTCGCTGATCGACCCGGTCGGTGGGAGCGCGGTCTTCTACGACACGAACGTCAAGCTCGTGAAGGTCTGACCGACGGTCGGATCTGGCCCCGAGTCAGGTCGGCAGATCGTCGGGCGCGTTCAGGTTGACGAGCGAGCGGCCATACGGGTCCACCCGGCGCCACTCCTCGGGTGGTACGGCAATCGTGACGACCATTTCCAGGAGGTGCCCTACGCGATGCTCGCCGCTGTCGACCAGCCCGGTGACCACGGTGAGCGTCGTTCGCCGGTAGACCGCAAGCAGCGGCTCCAGCCCACGATCGGAACGGATGGCCACCGCACCCGCGTCACTCGCGACCCTGGCGCGAGCGACGAGCAGCTCGAGCAGCCCTTCGGCGAGCCACGGCATGTCGGCGGCGACCACCAGCACCAAGGGGTACGAGGCCGCAGCGAGAGCTGCCTCGATGCCCGCCAGCGGCCCCCCGTCGGGAACGCGATCTTCGACGACTCGGACATCGGGAAGGTCGACCGGCACCGGCCGGCCGCGCATCGTCGACACCAGGACCTCGTCCGCCACTCGGGACACGGCCGCCACGGAGCGCACCAGCAGGGGGATGCCGTCGACGCGCATCGCGCGCTTGTCGGTGCCCATCCGGCGCCCCGCGCCCCCGGCGATCACCGCAGCGGTCAGACCCTCTCGCATGAGCTCTCCTCTGCAGTACCCTCTCCTTGAGAACGACGCAGGGAGAGAGCCCACCATGAATGACTCCTCGGACGCCATGAGCGTAGACGTCTGGCTGGATCGGTTTGCGGCAGAACTGCCGGAATCGGGACTGTCAGCGCTGAGCGCCGACGACCGCACGGCGCTGCTCGACCTGGCGCGCGTGGCAGCGCACCGCAGCGAACGGATCGCCGCACCCCTGACCACGTTCCTGCTCGGCCTGGCCCTGGCCGGGTCCCCGAGCGAGGATTGGGCTCCGCGGATAGGCGCCATCGCAACTCGTCTCGATCGCGACTGATACTCGCACGGCCGCCTCGCAGTCGAGCCCGCGTTCGTGATGCGCTTGCGGTGCGGCCACGGCCGTTGACCGGCTCGCGCCACTACCCGCCGATGTAGCTCATCTCCACCTTGGGCAGATCGACCGTCTCTGCCGAGCGCAGCTCGGAATAGCGATCCGCCCGCGCGCTCCAGATCGCCCGCAGGTTGGCCTCCATGTCGGCATCGGACGCTCCGTTTCGCAGCAGGGACCGGAGGTCATGCCCACTCGTGGCGAAGAGGCAGGTGTACAGCTGCCCATCGGCGGAGACCCGGGCGCGCGAGCACGCTCCACAGAACGGGCGACTGACCGACGCAATCACACCGATCTCGCCTGCGCCATCGACGTAACGGTACCGCTCCGCCACCTCGCCGGTGTGCGTGGCGGGGATCGGCTCCAGCGGGAAGTCCGCACCCACCATGCCAAGAATCTCGGCAGCCGTTACCACTTCGTCGAGCCGCCAGCCGTTCGAGCTGCCGACGTCCATGTACTCGATGAAGCGCAACACGCGCCCCGTCCCGCGGAAGCGACGCGCCATGGGGAGCACCGCGTGTTCGTTCCAGCCGCGCTTCACCACCATGTTCACCTTGATCGGGCCGAGGCCGACCGCCTCCGCTGCGTCGATCCCGGCCAGGACCCGGGCCACTGGCACCCCGGTGTCGTTCATGCGCATGTACGTCTCGTCGTCATCGGCGTCGAGGCTGACGGTGACCCGACGCAGGCCCGCGGCTGCGAGGATCTTCGCGTGCCCGGCGAGCAGGACACCGTTGGTGGTCAGGGTCAGGTCGCGGACACCGGGGATGGCGGCGAGCTGCGCCACCAGGTCGGGCAGGTCTCTTCGGACCAACGGCTCGCCACCGGTGAGGCGCACCTTCTCGACGCCCAGCCGCGTGAAGACCTCCACCAGCCGAGACATCTCCTCGAAGGTGAGCAGCTCCGCCCGCGGCAGGAAAGCGTGGTCGGCCCCGAAAAACTCGCGCGGCATGCAGTAGACGCAGCGGAGATTGCATCGGTCGGTGACGCTGATCCGCAGGTCGTGCAGCGGGCGTCCGCGCGTGTCGTGCGGCAGAGCGGGCAGTTCGAGGTCGGACATTTGCGCAGATCGTGACAGCCCGAGTGCCGATTGCCAAACGATGCTGCTTCGGCAGGTCAGTTCTGCAGGCACGCGTTGGCGTAGTAGATCGGGATATCGAGTGCGGCATGCAACGCGATCGGTAGCAGCAACGAGCCGCTTCGCAGGGTGATGGCCCCGAGGGCCAGTCCTGCCGCGGCAGTGGCTGCCATGACAGGCAGAGGTGAGCCGACAAAGTCGCCGCCCACGCCATGTGCCAGGCCGAAGGCGGCCGCCTGCACCGCCACCGCCACGAGTGGCCCCCGCCA
>JBDSIN010000251.1:0-11107 GCA_039917955.1 Candidatus Limnocylindria bacterium | reverse complement strand
GCCTTCCCGATGCCGGCCGGCAGCCGGGGCGTGGCTATCGGTCTGTTCAACCGGCTGGTGGGCCTGGACCTGTTCGACTCGGTGGAGACGCTGGAGCGCCAGTGGCCACGCCTGATCGCCAGCGCCGCGTCCGCCCTGTTCGACCAGCAGCGCGCAATCGCCGCCGGCTACTCGCCAACCCCGGCGCACCGCCGCCTCGATTCGGGCGCCCTGGACCGCATGCTCACCCGAGCGTCATCGGCGCTGGTCGGTGCGGCCGTCACCCGCTCGGTCGGACTCGGAACGGACGTCCGATTCTCGGCACCAAAGCTGATCGGCACCGCACTCGTCCACGAGCGCCGTGCGATCCACGTCGCGCTGTTCAGGGCGGCTTAGACTGCGAGCGTGATGGCAAACGCAGTCCGGCCCGCCGAGATCGACGACCCGTTAGTTCTCATTCGGATCCCGCAACTCTTCCGGGTCGGCATGTCGGATAAGGCGCTCTATGAGGCCACCCGAGGCCATTGGAAGGTCGGGGAGCGACGTGATGGGGCGGAGTACGTTCTAGCGGTGCACCTAGGGGTCGTCCTCGAGGCCTACGCGATTGAGCGATGGCAGCCCGCTGGCACCTCGCTCTATGCGACGCGGCCACAGCGCAAGGACCCCGAGGGCAGGTGGGAGTTCGTCGGCGACATCGCTCCGCACGCGATTCGGTCGAAATATGTCGGGCGTTCGGTGAAGGAGTACCTGAACAGGGGCAATCAAAATCCGATTCACTACGTCAACTGTTAGCGAAGTCTTGGCGCGCACAGGGAGGGCATAGAACTCATGAGCCTCACCAAGGAGGCGCGATCGTAGCCACCGCGGCACCGTCCGCCCCAGGACGCGGAGATGCCCCGCTGACTCCCGAGCAGCAACGGATCGTCGAGCACGGCGACGGGCCGGCGGTGGTCATTGCCGGTGCCGGCACGGGGAAGACGCGCGTCATCGTCGAGCGGGTCAAGTGGCTCCTCGAGAACAAAGAAGGCCTGCTTCCCGAGCAGATCCTGGTGCTGACCTACAACGTCAAGGCCGCGCGGGGGCTTCAGGACCGGATCGAAAAGGCCGTGGGTCCGGCGACGCGAGCGCGCATCACCGTCAGTAACTTCCACTCCTTCTGCCACCGGATCCTCTCCGAATCGGCACCCGAAGCGGGTCTTCCGGCGCACCCGGACGTGCTCGACGGCGTCGGGCAGCTGCTCCTCCTCCGCGACCTGCGCCCGACCCTCGGCCTGGTCTATCACGGCACCGACTGGACGCTCACCGAGTTCGTCAAGTTCATCAACCGCGCCAAGGACGAGCTCGTGACGCCGGCCGAATTCGAGGCCTTCGTGGCGACCGAACGGCGGGCCTTCGAAGACCGATACGGCAGCTATCCCGATGCCGCCGCGCGCCTGGCGACCCAGGGGAACCTGAACGCGCCGCGCGAGGTGCGCAAGGCGTACGAGAAGCTGCGCCGCGACGAGCGCGCCGAGGACCACGGGGAAGACGCCAACGCCGATCCCTCCGCAGTCGAGAAGACCGCAGACCGCGAGGCGCGGCGGGCGATCGGTGGAACGGGCGGGGCCGTGCGTCGCAACCAGATCCCGCCAGACCAGCACCCCCTGATCGACGAGCTGGCCGACACCTACGTCAAGGACGGTGCGGCGCTCGAGGTGTTGCGGCTGACCGAGATCGCAAGCGTCTACCGCGCCTACCAGGTGGAGCTGGCCAAGCGCGGCGCCCTGGACTACGGCGAGCAGATCGCCGCGGTGACGCAGCTGTTCAAGGTCCGGCCCAACCTCCTGCGCCGATGGCAGCGCCAGTTCAGCTACATCCTGGTGGACGAGTTCCAGGACGTGAACATCGCGCAGATCGAGCTGATCGAGCTGCTGGGCCGCACCCCGGACCGCCCCGACAACGTGATGGTGGTGGGGGACGATGATCAGTCGATCTATCGGTTCCGTGGCGCGAGCTTTGCAGCGTTCAGCGAGTTCGACCGGCGCTTCAGCAAGCCTCCCGCGCACGACCCCAACGCGCCCGCCCCGGGTCCGCCGGCACGCCTGCGGATCGAGCAGAACTTCCGGTCGGTGCGCTACGTGCTGGATGCGGCCAATCGGCTCATCGGTCGCAATCAGACGCGCTTCGAGCCCGACAAGCGGCTGCGGACAGAACGCGAAACCGGCGCCGAAGTGGACATCGTGGTCTGCGCTGGGCCGGAGGACGAGGCGGTGGTCATCGTCGACGCCATCCGCCAGCGGCTGGGCGAGCACCCGAAGTGGGAGCACGCCGCGGTCCTGTACCGCAAGCACAAGCACCGCGACGCGATCGTCGAGCGGCTGCGCGACGAGGAGATTCCGTACACGGTGGTGGGCGGGCTCAGCCTGTTCGCCACGCCGGAGATCCGCGACCTGGAGCAGTCGCTGCGGGCCATCGCGGACCTGCATGACGACGTGGCGCTGACGCGGATGATGACGTCAGGCCCGTGGCGGCTCGACGCGCTCGAGATCCTGCGCATCTCGAAGGTTGCGGCGTTCGACCGCCGACACCTGATCGACGTCGCCCGCGAAACCGTCGCCGATGACAAGGCGGAGCCAGGCACCCGGGCAAAGCTGCGACGGCTCACCGAAACCATCGACGAGCTCCAGCCGCAGACCTATCGCGAGGGCCCGTTCACCATCCTGCAGCGCTACCTGGAGATGACCGGCCAGGTGCTGAACCTCGTCGCCGTCGGTACGACCGATGCCCAACGCGTGGTGGCAAACATCGCGAGCTTCATGCGGTTTGCCGCTGACTGGCAATCGGCGCACCCCAACGGCACCCTGGGCGGATTCGTCGCCTACCTCGACGCCTACCAGGCTGCGGGTGGCGAACTTCCCACCAGCGTGGAGCTGACCGAAGACGTCACGGGCGTGCGCCTGATGACCCTCTACCAGGCCAAGGGCCTCGAGTTCCCGCACGTCTTCGTGCCGAGCCTGCTCGAGGGTGAGTGGCCGACCCGCGAGGGCTGGAGCGGCTACTTCCCGGCCGAGCTGCTCCGCGAGCAGACTCCCGGCGGGGACATCCACACCGAGGAGGAGCGCCGCCTGCTGTACGTCGCGATGACGCGTGCGCGCGAGACGCTGATGCTCACCACCCATGGGGGACCTGCGGCCGCGAGGGCGCAATCGCTGTTCATCGGCGAGATCCTCGAAGGCGCAACGGACGAGCTGCGGCACATCAACCGGACCGAATCGCTGGCGGCCACCGAACCCGATACCGATGACGATGCCGCGGCGCCAGACAGCACACTGGCCCTGCTCCGCCGGGTGATGCCGATGCCGTCGAAGCGCGAGCGTCGCCTGGAGCTTCGCCTGCGCGCGACCGAGTTGATCGGGCTGCTGGAGGGCACCGATCCAGCAACCGATCCGGAGGCCGCCGCCGCCCGAGCGAAACTCGAGGACGACCTCACCCGCACCGGACAGGCGGTGGGCATGGAGGCCGATCAGGCGCGCGCCAAGGGTCTGGATCCGCTCACCTTCCGTGAGATCAGCCTCGACAGCGGGGCCGGCGCCAACCTGCTGGAGATCGCGCCGCTGCCACCGAGGTTCAGCTACTCCTCGTTCACCACCTACGAGACCTGCCCGCTGCGCTACGCGTTCAACTACCTGTACCGGATCCCGCCGCCGGACAGGCCGGTGGCGGCACTCGCGTTCGGCAGCACTGCCCACGCGGCGTTCGAGGCGTTCACCCAGGAGCGCCGTGAGCGGCTGGCGCGCGGCGATTCGCCGCCGACTCGCGAGGACCTGGAGCGGCTCTTCCGCGCGAACTGGGTGCCGACTGGTTTCCCTGACCGAACGAGCGAGGAGGCGTACGAGCGCCGGGTGAACACCCTGCTGGAGAACTTCTGGAACGGCGAGGTGAGCAGCCTCGGCGAGGCGATCCACGAGGAGAAGACCTTCGACCTGGTCATCGACGATCCAACTGGCGGCCCGCCGGTGATCGTGTACGGCTCCATCGACCGGATCGACCGCCTCCCCTCCGGCGGGGTCGAGGTGATCGACTACAAGACTGGCCGGCTGAGCTCGCAGAAGGACGTGAACGAGAGCCTCCAGCTCTCCATCTACGCCCTCGCCTGCCGCGATGCCCTGGACCTCGGTACGCCCGAGAAGGTGACGCTCTACTTCACCGAGTCAGCCACCCGCATGTCCACCACCCGGACCGATGAGCAACTCGACGCCGCACGCGCCGACATCCTGGCTCGCACTGCCCGTATCCGTTCGGGTGACTTCGCCGTGACGCCGTCGCTAGGAGCGTGTCGCTACTGCGATTTCGCACGACTATGCCCAAGTCGGGCGTGAGCAAAGGGGGATTGAATGGCACCTGATCCGCTGCTCCAGCACCTCGTGACGATGTTGGGGCCCGAGGCACGATTCCGGGCGGGGCAGCGGGAGGCGACCGAGGCGGTGCTCAAGGTTGGAGCCCGACTACTTCTGGTGCAACGCACTGGGTGGGGCAAGAGCATCGTTTACTGGATCGCAACCCGAGCGAGGCGAGACGAAGGGCACGGCCCGACGCTGATCATCAGCCCGCTCCTGTCGCTGATGCGCAACCAGATCGCAATGGCGGGACGGATTGGGCTGCGGGCATTCACGATCAACGCGGCCAACGTCGATGAATGGGCCGACGTGGAAGAGGCCTTGGCCCACGACCGCTGCGACGTGTTGATGATCTCGCCGGAACGTTTCGCTAACGAGGACTTCCTTACCAGGGTGCTCCCCGCGCTCCCTTCAATTGGACTCTTCGTCGTGGACGAAGCGCACTGCATCTCGGATTGGGGACATGACTTTCGCCCAGACTACCGCCGCATTCGGCGCATCCTGGCTGCGCTGCCAGCCAGTGTGCCCGTGCTCGCAACCACCGCGACTGCTAACGACCGAGTGGTCGAGGATGTGGCCGCGCAACTCGGTGGTGATGTCTCGGTTCAGCGGGGCCCGCTGGGACGCAAGTCGCTCGTGCTGCAGACCATCGTTCTGGACGACCAAGCGGAACGTCTCGCCTGGCTCGCGGAACACGTTCCCACCATGCCCGGGAGCGGGATCATCTACTGCCTCACCGTGGCTGACACGATTCGCGTTGCGAGTTGGCTCCGTATGCGAGGGATCGACGCGCGAGAGTACTACGGCGACCGCGCAACGGATGTTCGCGAGCGCCTCGAGGTTAGCTTGCTCAACAACGAAATGAAGGCACTCGTCGCGACGGTCGCGCTTGGAATGGGCTTCGACAAGCCCGACCTCGGGTTCGTTATCCATTACCAAAGGCCCGGGTCGGTGATCGCCTACTACCAGCAGGTGGGCCGGGCTGGTCGCGCGCTGACGCAAGCACGCGCAGTCCTTCTCAGCGGGCGTGAGGACGACGACATCGGCGACTACTTCATCTCAACGGCCTTTCCCCCAACGGCCCACATGGAGACGATTCTGCAAGAGTTGACAGAAACCGAGAGCCGATCGATTACAGAATTGCTGAGCCGATTGAATCTCAGGCGTGGCCAGGTTGAGAAGGCCCTCAAGCTCCTCGAGATTGAGGGCGCAGTGGGCCGTGACCGCTCGCGCTACTTCCGGACGCCCAATCCATGGGAGCCCGATACCGAGCGCATCGAGCGGGTGACCGCGGCGCGCCGCGCTGAGCTCGCGCAGATGCAGGTGTATGTCGACCATGATGCGTGCCTAATGGAATTCCTCGCTTCCGCGCTGGATGATCCCGGGTCAGCGCCTTGCGGCCACTGTGCCAACGACGCGGGTCCGGCGTTTCCAGTCCACCCAGACACCGGTCTCGTGAATGCCGCGACAACCTTCCTGAAGCGCGATGCGCGACCGATATCGCCCAAACTCAGGTGGGCGGCAGATGCCGTCACTGGATTGCGGGGGCGAATTGAGCCCGGCAACGTGCCCGGCTTCGCTCTGTGCGTCTACGGCGATGCGGGGTGGGGTCGGTTGGTGGCGGACGGCAAGTACGGTACCGGTCACTTCGACTCACAGTTGGTCAAGGCATCGGCCGAACTTATCGCGCGCCGCTGGAATCCGCAGCCGTCTTCGCGGTGGGTGACAGCCGTTCCGTCAGCCAGCCGCCCCGGTCTGCTCGGAGCCTTCGGAACACAATTGGCTGAGGCCCTCGGCATCCCGTTCGTGGAGGTCCTTGCGACTGCCTCAGCTTCGGAGCAGAAACTGATGGAGAACAGCGTCCAGCAGCTCCGCAACGTGCACCGCAAGTTGAAGGTGGTCGCAGACGTGCCATCAGGCCCCGTCTTGCTTGTCGACGACATGGTTGATTCTGGGTGGACGCTCACCTACGCCGGCTGGCTCCTCCGTAAGCACGGCTCCGGGGATGTCTTTCCCTTCGCGCTCGCGGCTGCCTCGAACCGCGGTGACACGTGATCGACTCGCCCGATGCCGCCGATCGTCAGGCGCTCATCCTCCTCTGTGCCTGGACACGAACGGGGAGTGGCTCCGCGCCTCCATTCGGTCCAGTGGCATGGGCAACACTCAATGCCACCCTGGTCACCGGCGAGAAGAGGCTAGGTGACCTCCTCGGGCTGGGTGCAGCGGAGATCAGAACGCAATTCGAGTTCACGGAGGACCAGGCCACGCGCATCGCGGCATTGCTCAGTCGCGGCGGGCCTATGGCCATTGAACTTGACCGTCTTGCCAATCGTGGGATATGGGTCACCACACTCCTGGATGAGACATATCCGCCGAAGCTGCGCGATCGCCTTGGTGACAAGGCTCCGCCGCTTCTCTTTGGGGCGGGCGAAGGAACCATTGCAGGCCGCGGTGGGCTCGCCATCATCGGCTCGCGCGACGCGGACGAGAACGCGCTCGAATTCGCCGCAGACGTCGCGCAGGCCGCGGCACGTGGCGGACTGACCGTGGTGTCGGGCGCCGCACGCGGGGTGGACGCGGCAGCGATGCACGGGGCGCTTGATCACGGTGGTTCGGTCGTTGGCGTGTTGGCGGATGCCCTGGAGAGGCGGATCCGCGAGCCCCAAGTCCGCTCGTGGATGGCTGACGGCCAGCTGTGCCTCCTGACGCCGTACGCGCCGGACAGCGGGTTTTCCGTGGGTGCCGCGATGGGACGGAACAAGTTGATCTATGCCGCGAGTGATGCCGCGCTGGTGGTGTCGGCATCGGAGGGAACTGGTGGGACTTGGTCCGGGGCAATCGAGGCGCTCAAGGGGCGGTGGACACCCGTGTTTGTTCGCCAGGGCGACGACCTACCGCCGGGAAACCGCCGCCTCGTCGAGCGGGGGGCGCACGCCTTCCCTTTGCCTTCTCCTGAGAGCCTCTCCCTCGCTGACCTGGTGACAACGAATGCGGAAAGCACCCCGCCGGCGGAGTTGGCCGAATCGGTTCAACCGCATCCGATGCAAGAAACGCTGTTCGGGGCGCCGGAAGCCGTCGCGCTCGGGCAGGAGGGAAAAGGTCGGCGCCACAGCGCCCAACGGGGTCGGCGGGAGGAATAGGTCCAGCAAGGCCACGCGAGCATGCCCTGCTGAAGACATACGGAATCTCTTCATGGCTGCTCGCTCTTGCCGGTCGTCCACTACCGAAACGCCGAGCAGGGGCGGCGGGGGCCACGGGCCACTTCTTGCTGCGCAGTAACCTCCGCGACGCCGAAGCTGTCGCGTCCACTGGTAGTCTTGGCTCATCAGGAGGATCCATGGCGACCGTCCTCTCGGAACCGCTTCCCCGTTTGACCAAGAACCCCTCGGTCGGGCCCACCGTGGTGGACCTCTTTGCGGGCTGCGGCGGACTTTCGCTCGGGCTGGAGCTCGCCGGCTTCTACCCTCTGTACGTCGGCGAGCTCGACGCCACTGCTCGCGCCACCTACGTCATGAACCGCATCGCGCGCTATCCGCACCTGGCGCTGCCCGACCACCAATCGGGCGATATCTACGACGTGACTTCGGACGCTGGGCGTCTCGCCGAAACAGGCTCAGGACTCCGCAATGCGGCCGGCGCACTCGCCGCGCTGCCGGGTCACTCACGCCGCGCTGCCATTCTCGGCATCGAAGTCGAGCACAGAACCTGGACGAATGCCCAGCCGGGTGCGCAACGCCTTCGGAATGGTGACCTGGCCCTTCTCGGAAACGATCGCCTTCATACGGGAAGGGTAGGAATTCCTACCACAAGAGTCAAGACGCCGGGTGATGGTGGGGTCGGGCGAATGGCGCCCTGACTTGTGTTTTTGGTGGTTGAGTGGTATTCTCGGTGCATGGAACCCGTGAATTCGGCGACAGAACCTGCGCGCTTGTTGTCAACCGGGAAGGCCGCAATCCTCTTGGGATCGTCGCGACAACATGTCGTGGACCTGTGCGAGAGCGGACAGTTGCCGTACGTGAGGGTCGGGAAGCATCGGCGAGTCGAGCGTGACACCATCGATGCGTTCCTCCGCGCACCCGCCTTCCGGCCGGGACTGCGACGTGAGCAGCTGGCGTCACTCTGGCTGCACCGCGCGGTGGCTGCGCGCGTCGTCCAGGATCCCGTGAACGTGCTCGATCACGCGCGAGCAAACCTCGAAGCGTTGTCACGGGAGCATCCATCGTCCGGCGGGTGGCTGGATTCCTGGCGTCGTGCGCTGGACGCCGGCCCGGAGGATGTTCTTCAGGTCCTGACGTCCTCTGCCGAAGCCGCGGTCGAGCTCCGTCAAAACTCCCCGTTTGCTGGTGTCCTGGACGAGGCGGAGCGGCGTCGCGTGCTCGATGCGTTTCGGCACTATTGGGCGGGGCGTGTCGAGTCATGAAGCGCCAGCAGCTGGAACATGTCTTGCGAGCGGCGGCACAGATCGCCGACACCCGCGACATCATCGTTCTGGGCAGCCAGGCAATCCTCGGCTCAGTTGCTGATGACGAACTGCCGTTGGAGGCGAGTCGTTCAATCGAAGTCGACCTTGCGTTTGCGGTCGATCCGGACGGGTCGCTTGCCGACGCGGTTGACGGCGCTATCGGCGAGCTGTCTCGGTTCCACCAGGAGTTCCACTACTACCCGCATGGCGTGGAGCTGTCGACGGCCCGGCTGCCGATCGGGTGGCGGGACCGGCTGGTGGTGCTGGACAACGCGAACACCAAGCCGGGACGCGGCCTTTGCCTGGAGCCTCACGACCTGGTCGCGTCCAAGCTCGCCGCCTGGCGGAGCAAGGATCGGGAGTATGCCCGTGCCCTCCTGGGTGCCGGGTTGGTAGAGCGCGGAGTGTTGCTTGAGCGAATCGGCCAACTGGAGGGCGTCCCCGAATCGATGCAGCGGCTGATCAAGGAATGGGTTGAGGCCGCTACCGGCTAGTTGAGCTCGCCCAGGATCTCCTCGACGAGCTCCTTGCCCCGCAGCGCCGCGAGCCACTCAGGCGGGATCCCGCCCGCCTTCGCATCGGAGCCCCAGTAGATCCCGGCCAGGCCGCCGGCGATGGCGGCGCTGGTATCGGTGTCGTTGCCGAACCCCACCGCATGCTGGATCGTCTCCCGGTACGACCCGCTCAGCGCGAAGGCGTCCCAGGCGGACCAGAAGCTGTCGACCACGAAGCCGCGGAGCTGGGTGTGAAAATCTGAACTGGCCCCACTTTAGGGGCAAATGATCATCTGAACTGGCCCCACCCCCGACCGAACCAGTCCCTACCCTCGGCTGACCGTCCAAAGGTCCGCCGAAGCGAGGGAGAAGGAGTTGTCGAGGGTGGAGCTCTTCGAGATTATCCGCCGCCAGCGTCGGGAGGAATTGGATTGACATTCGCAGGGAGACGACGCTCTGTGGGGCGCGATGCGAGGTGAGCCATGGAGCCCCGGGGCCGTCTGGCCCGCGCGAAGGGGCCGAACGGCCTTGGCGTGGCCCGCGCCTGTCAGGGCACATTCGAAACGGCCGACCTGCGGCATAGGGGCGTCACGCTCCGTCGTGCCTGCCTCCGCGCTTGGAACGGTCCCGAAGCCCCTGGTACAACGAGGAGCCTCCCGATCACACGCGACGCCGTTCTCCTCATGGCCTACGGCAGCCCCGATCGACTTGAGCAGGTCGAGGCCTACTACACCGACATCCGGCGGGGCAACCCGCCGACGCCCGAGCTCCTCGAGGAGCTCATCGGTCGGTACCGGGCGATCGGTGGCGGCTCGCCGCTGTCGCGGATCGTCGAGAACCAGCGGGCCGCGCTCGAGGCCGCGCTCGCCGCGCGCGGCCGGCCGATCCGGGTCTACGCGGGCATGCGCCACATCGAGCCGCGGATCGGGGCCATCGTCGAGGTCATAGCCGCGGACGGCGTCGCGCGGTTCGTGGCGATCGCCCTGGCGCCCCAGAAGTCGTCGAACGCCGCCGGCTACCGGCGGGCCGTGGACGCCGCACTGGCCGGCCTGGGCGAGCACGCGCCGTCGGTCGCCTACGTGGACTCGTGGTACGACCAGCCGCGCTTCATCGAGGCCCTCGCCGTGACCACGAGCGAGGCACTGGCGCGCTTCCCGGACCCGGAGCGCGTCCGGGTCATGTTCACGGCACACAGCCTGCCCACCCGGGTCGTCGCGGAGGGGGACTCATACCCGGACGAGCTCGCCGGGACGGCGGCGCTCGTCGCCGAGCGCCTCGGCCTGACCGAGTACGAGTTCTCGTTCCAGAGCGCCGGCCGGACCGGCGAAGCGTGGCTGGGCCCGGACATCCTCGCCGAGATCCGGCGGCTCGCCGCGGCAGGCGTCACGGAGCTCGTCATCCGCCCGGTCGGCTTCGTCGCCGACCACCTCGAGATCCTCTACGACATCGACATCGAGGCGCAGGGTGTCGCCCGATCCGTGGGAGTCCGGCTTGAGCGAGCACGCTCGATGAACGACGACCCCACCTTCATCGCCGGGCTGGCCGATCTTGCGATGGCCGGCCTCACCGAAGCGTCCCCCGAACCGTCCGGCGCAGGCTGACGGACCCACCCCAGAAACGAGGCCGACCATGAGCCAGCCGATCGCAGACCCGGTCGTCGAGCCTCCTGCTCACCCCGGCCACCCCGCCGGGCATCCGGGCGGGCATCCCGGAGGGCATCCCACGGCGGTCGGAGCCGTCCGTCCCGAGGGCTACGTCTACAAGCGCGCGCCGATGCTCGTCTACTGGGAGACGAC
>JBDSIN010000250.1:0-2636 GCA_039917955.1 Candidatus Limnocylindria bacterium | reverse complement strand
ATGGACGAGATGCTGTTCATGACCCGCGCGGTTGCATCGGGCGTGCGACGGCCGCTGGTGGTCGGCGACATGCCGTTCGGCTCCTACCAGGTGTCCGATGCCGATGCGGTGCGCAACGCGGTGCGCTTCATCAAGGAGGGACGAGCCGACACGGTCAAGCTCGAGGGCGCGGGCCGAATGCTTCCTCGGGTGCGCGCCATCGTCGAGTCCGGGATCCCGGTGATGGGCCACCTGGGCCTCACGCCGCAGTCGGCCACCGCGCTCGGCGGGTACAAGGCGCAGGGGCGAACCGCGGTACGGGCACGCAAGATGCTCGAGGACGCGCTGGCACTCCAGGACGCAGGCTGCTACTCGCTGGTCCTGGAGGCGATTCCCACGCCGGTGGCCGCACGCATCACCGCCGCGCTGGAGATCCCGACCATCGGGATCGGGGCCGGTCCGGCCTGCGACGGGCAGGTGCTCGTCTACCACGACCTGCTCGGCCTGACCGAGGGGCACACCGCGCGCTTCGTGAAGCGCTACGCCGAATTGGCGACGGTCATCCGCGAGGCGCTGGCCGCCTTCGTGGCCGATGTCCGTTCGGGTGCCTATCCGGAGGAGCGACACACCTACGGCATGCCTGCCGACGAGCAGGCCGCCTTCGAGGCAGATTCGCAGCCGAAAGCCTAGCCGTGCAGGTTGTACGGGTCGCCTGGGTCGGAACGCGCACCGATCAGTTCACCGAGACGACCCGCTTCTTCCGCGAGGTGCTCGGTCTGGCCGCGGTCCACGAAGAGACCGATTTCGCCATCCTGCAGCTCCCCAGCGGCGACCGTGACTTCCTGGAGATCTTCGGTGCCGACGCGGCGGGCAAGGCGTTCGAGGCCGAGCACTACACGAACGGGCCGGTGCCCGGGTTCCTGGTGACCGACCTCGTCGAGGCGCGCGCCGAGCTGGCGGCCGCCGGCGTGGAGCTGCTCGATGAGATCAGCTGGCCGAAGAGCATCCCCGGCTACGGCTGGTTCCACTTTCGCGCGCCCGACGGCAACGTCTACGCGATGCTCCAGGGCAGCAGCTAGCCGCTCGGCAGCTGCTCCGCCACCACCCAGCGCTGGATGGCGTGCCCCAGGACAGCCCGTGGAACGTCCCCATGGCGACGGTGCGTGGCGGAGCGGGCCGCCGGGGCACAATTCTCATGTGTGGAGGCGTACGCCTCCATTCCTGCTGGATCGCTGACCCCGAAGGGACAACTCTCACGCCGTGAGCGTTACGGCCAGCCGGGGTCCCCGCCCGCGGCGTGCTACCCCGAGGGAGAGAAGAAGAGGCCCAACGCAGCGCACATCTGGCCGGCGGAGCGGCAGGCTGCGCGGGATGGCCAGTCGTCGCGAGGAATCGCCGCCGGGTCATCCCGCTCCACGGGGCGCCGTGGCCCGGGCCGGTCACGAGCGGATGCGCGCGGGCATCACAGCTCCAGCTCGAAGACGAGCTCGAGGCCATCCTCGGGATCCCACTGCTCCCCGGTCCGATGGAAGCCGAGCCTGCCGATCAGGTTGAGCGAGCGCTCGTTGTCGGGCGCCACGCTGGCACGGAAGCTGCGGACGCCGTGGACTCGCGTCGCCCAGTCGAACGCGACACGCACCGCCTCGATGGCATATCCGTGGCCGCGCGCGCCGGGGAGCAGCGTGTAGCCGATCTCGGCCGTGCCGGACTCATCGGGAGCGGCGTGGAAGTTCAGGTAGCCGATCACGCCGCGCTCCTGCCCGTCTTCGGGCGAGCGCAGCACGATGGCGCGCAGCAGCCACGGGGCGTCGCTCGGCCGCTCGCGGATCTGGTGCGCGCGCCTGGCAGCGAGGCCGCGCACGTCGGTGACCCAATCGGCCGGGACGGTCGCCTGCAACGCCGTTGCCAGGCGCGAACCGTCGCCCGCCGCCACCTGGTCGAGCTGATCGAGCGAGAGCAGCGCAAGGTCGAGTCGCTCGGAGCTGATCAGCGCGTCGGCATCGTCCATGCGCGAAGGGTAGCCGCCACCCTGCCATCTGGCAGGATGATCGACCCTGCCGATGCTGACCAACGGCTCTACCGAGCGAACCGCCCGGTGGCCGACGCTGACAGCGGACGGGCCGACCGGCCGATGAGCGACCGGGCGAGCCGCGATCTCAGTGCGAAGCGCAAGGTGGAAGAAGATGCTGAGCAAGAAGATTCTGCTCGCCTACGACGGATCGGAGCAGGCCAAGCGGGCGCTGGCCTTCGCAGCCGAATTGGCCACCGTCGCCAAGGCGAAGATCGGCGTGGTGAGTGTTGTCCCGGTGCATGCCGGTCGTATCGGGGTCGACCCGTGGGACGACCAGCGGGTGCACAGCGAGGAGCTGCTCGAGGCGCGCCGCCTGATCATCGAGGTCGGGATCACCCCACAGCTGCATGAGCCCTACGGCGACGTCGCCGAGGAGATCGTGCGGACCGCGACCGATGGCGGCTACGACCACATCGTGACCGGCAGCCGGCATCTCGGTCTGGTGGAGCGAACGCTGCAGGGCTCCGTATCCGGAGCCGTCGCCACTCGCTTCCCGGCGACGGTGACGATCGTCCACTAGACCGATGGCGTCCGTGCGGACGTGAGAGCGCCCGGCCCGCGAGGGTCGGGCGCGTCGGTTTTGCGC
>JBDSIN010000249.1:0-4077 GCA_039917955.1 Candidatus Limnocylindria bacterium | reverse complement strand
CGGCGCTGGCGATCAGGCGTGGCCACTGGCGCTCCAGCGTCTCCACCGAGTCGAACAGGTCCAGGCCCACCAGCCGGTTGAACAGACCGATAGCCACGCCCCGGCTGCCGGCCGGCATCGGGAAGGCACGGACGAAGTCATCCACGCTGACCTCCTCTCGCGCATAGACGTCATGCAGCGCCTGCGTCTGCGAGCTGACCGATGCGCGGGCCTGCCGGTGGCCGATCTCGCTCCAGATGGCACCCTGGTCAGCGAAGAACTGTGGCTCGGCGGCGCTGCCGTCGGGAGATAGGCGGCGCTGGCGAGTCACCTGCTCGGCGACCATCGAGCGCATGGCGTAATCGACCGTGCGACCGGCGGCGAACTGGCCGCCGCGGTTCCATCGGCCATGCTCGAGACAGCTGACCGGGATGGCCGTCCTGGCGGCCGCCTTGAGCAGGATGGTCAGGTTGATGATGCGGTTCTGCGCGCCACCGATGATCGTGTCGCCGCCCAGGATGAGCACCGGCATCGGGCCCGTTATGGCATCCACGCTTGGGACGGTCTGCTGCTCCGCTTCCTTGATCTGGAGACCATCGGCCGCCGATGCCTGGTCGAGCGTCAGGTAGTCCGGCGCGTAGTTCTTCAGCTCCGATTCGAGGGCGATGACGGTCAAGCCGTCGCGCCACTGGGTGACGATGGGCCGGATGGCGGACAGGGCCCGGCCAACCGCCTCAACCGCTGGTTTCGGGGTGGTTGAGCTGCGGGTCTTGGGGGAAGTTGCGGGATTGGGCATGCCCTGATGATCATCGGAGCCGGTGACAGCTCAGGTGTCGTGATCGGGGGTGGGGGCTGGGCCGGTCATACCGGTCGGGTCGCGCTGTCAGGTCGCTTCATGCAGCACGACTGCACGAGTGCACGACTGCACGAGTGCATGAAAGGCCCTGACACGGCGACATGCGCCTCCGTGCGGCCCGTTAGCACGATCCGTGCGCCGGCCATGAACGCGACAGAGAGCTGTCACGGCCGTCCCCGACGATGCCGGCATGACCGCCATCCCCTACCGCGAGCTCATCAACCGCAACCTGCCGCTGATGGAGCGGGGCTGCACCTCGAAGGCGCGCTTCCTCAGCCGTCGCGAGGCTCGAAGCATGGGGCGACACGGACGTCACCAGGATGGATCAGTCCGCCCCTACCACTGCCGGTACTGCGACTGGTGGCACCTCGGCCACTGACCTGTATCCTCTGGCTCGAGCCGTGATACGTTGTGCTACAGTAGCCCACATGACTCACAAGATCCCATCGGGCCAGCGCCAGCACCGCTCGTTCCGGTTCCCGGAGGGCACCCTGGAGCGCCTTGACGCACGGGCCAAACAGGTCCGGGAGACCCGCACCGCACTTGCCGAGCGCTACGTCGACGAAGGGCTGCGCATGGACGACCACCCCGGCATCGCCTTTGCCGATGGTCCGGCCGGACGACGCGCCGTCCTCGCAGGATCGGGCATGGATGTCTGGGAAGTGATCACGACACTGCGCCAGAACCGGAACTCCCTCGAGGCAACGGCGCGTTACCTGGAGTTGGCGGTTGCCACGCTGCGACCGGCGGTGCGCTATTACGCTGCGTTCCCGCATGAGATCGACGACCGAATCGCCCTCAACGAAGAGGTGGCGCGAACCGATCAGGAGGCTGCGCGCCGGGAGCAGGCCATCCTGCGGTGAGATTGCTCCTCGACGAGCACTATTCGCCGCGGATCGCGATCGAGCTCCGCCGCCGCGGACACGATGTGGTGGCGGCTCGCGAGCGACCTGAACTGCACGGACTGCCGGACCCGGCACTCTTCGCGCTGATGGTGGCCGAGCGCCGGGCGATCCTGACCGAGAACGCTGCCGATTTCGTGCCGCTGGTTCGGGCCGCCGCTGTGCGCGGGACCGATCATTTCGGCGTCGTCCTCACCTCGCCACGTCAGTTCCCACGGACACCTCGCGCCATCGGGCGGTTGATCACGGCTTTGGAGGCGTTTCTGGTCGCCCGCCCCGCCGATGACGCCCTTCGAGGTCAGAGCTGGTGGCTGGAACCGCCATCTCGGTGATTCAGGGCTTCGCGAGCACGTCATGGGTGCCGATCCGGCGCCAGATCACATGGGCGCCGGCCCGAGTGCGGCGCGCCTAACCCCGCGCAGCCTGGAGAATGCGGAAGCCACACGAGCGCATCACACGCGCCACAGGAGCCGGCACCGCGGGACCGCGGTATTCATATGGAGCTTGGTACCGGTCTGGGCGCTGATGGCGGTCAGCTCAGGGCTCATCGGCTTCGGCATGGCCCGCGCCGGGCGCCTGCGGGCGGTCGCTCTCGAAGGGAGTCAACTACCATCGCCGCCATGGAAGAGGATGCGGCCGCCGACGTGGTCCGTCGCCTGGAGGCGCTGGGCGTCGACTACTGCATCACCGGCTCCGAGACCCTCCCGCGGTATGGCGAGCCACGCCAGACGGCGGGCATCGACATCGTCCTGGCGATGCCGGTCCGCGAGTTCGGTCGGATCCGCGACGCCTTCGAGGCGGACTACGTCGTCAATGAGCCGATCGTGGCTCGGGGCCGAGCCATGGCATCGGTCGTGGCGCAGAGCGGGTTGGCAAGGCCGACCTGATCCTCGACCGCGACGATGCGTGGGCCCGCAGCGCCATGGCCCGCCGCGAGGCCCGGGACCACCCGCGACTTGGCAGGGTGTGGGTCCTGTCGCTGGAGGACCTCATCCTGGCCAAACTGGAGTGGTCGGGCGGCATCTCCGAGCTTCAGCTTCGAGACTGTGCGAACCTGCTCCGCACGAATGCATCTGCGGTGAACTGGAGCTACCTGGAGAGATACGCGAATGTCCTCGGCGTCGAAGGAATCCTCGCTCGACTTCGCGCTGCGTCCGCCTGATCCGGGCCAGCTGGCCCTCGACGAGCGGGTGCGTGCCATGTCCCCGACCGAGCGCGCGGAGATCGCATACCGCCTGCGCCGGCAGGCGCTGGTGCTCGTGAACCCGGCTGCCGATGCGGCGGGCACCATGCCCGAGCTTGACCGAGCGATCTTTGTCCTGCGGCGCCTCTATCCCGAGTTCACCGAGGCGCAGCTCGCCCAGATCCGTGCCGACCTCGCCCGCCGCCAGGCCGCCGGGACCTGGCAGGGCTTCACGCGCCCAGCGAGCTGATCGGACCCGGGGGCACCCTCGAGCCTAGCCCCGCGCAGCCTGAAGGATGCGGAAGCCGCAGGAGCGCATCACACGGGCCACGTCGTCTGGATACGGCAGCCCGTCCAACTGCACGCCCTTGCGTCGCGGGGAGAGGATCTCGATCCCAATCACGGATCCATCGGCGGCATAGTTGATGCCGCGGGCGTCGTCGAGACGGACCTGGTGGTCCCAGGCACCGTCCGTGACCTCGAGGTAGGCAGCATCGACGGACTCGTCGTACTGCAAGAGGAGGTCCGTCATCTCGTGAGCCGCTTCCGCCATGTGGTCACCACTCTGCCGTCGATTGTATCAACCACGACCTCGATCGCCGTCTCCCCGAACCATCGGGTCCGGATTTCGCGCAGGTCGTCGCGCGTTGATGGCCGCGTAACGTCAGGGTCGACGTAGGCCTCTTCCATATCGTCCAACGTGATGCCCTCGCTCTTGGCCTCGTGCATGGCGTGGCGGCTGACGAGGTCCCGAAATGGCATCCGGGAACGGTAGGCAAGGCTGCTTATCGGGGCCTTACGCCGGCCATTCGTCTCGACCTGCTAACGGCTGGCCTGGCCGGGGCCGCCAGGGCCATGCCTCGCGCTGTCCGATGTCCATCGTGCAGCCGTGCTGCACGGTTGCACGAATGCACGAATGCACGAAGAGGCCTGACGCGACCGCCAGGCGGCGTGGCGCGCCTCGCTAGATCGGGTGCCGGGTCGTCCCCCAGCCTCCGAGCTAGGCCGCCAACGCTCCTTGTATCCTCCGGGTCGATGGCCGATCAGCAAGCAGCGTCGACTCCCCTCGGTCCGTGGCGCCTCCCACCCCTTGGCCTGACCGCGGGGATCGTCCTCTACGCCCTCGCCATGGCCTACCTCGAGTCGGCCGTGGTCGT
>JBDSIN010000248.1:0-3593 GCA_039917955.1 Candidatus Limnocylindria bacterium | reverse complement strand
CGACAATCGGTCCGGGGTCGCCGGTATAGCCGCGACGCTCGGCCAGCAGCTCACGGTAATCGCCGGCGGGCACGAAGCAGATCTCCTGACTCTCCGGCTTGTCGGCGGTCGGCAACCCGAGGTCAGTCGCAATGCGCCGTACCTGCGGCTTGGTCAGCTCGCCCAGCGGGAAGCGGGTGTGCGCCAGCTGTTCCTGGTCAAGGACCCACAGGAAGTAGGTCTGGTCCTTGTCCGCGTCGGCCGCCCGCAGGAGTCGGTGTCTGCCGTCCCGGTTCTCGACCCGGGCGTAGTGGCCGGTCGCCACCGCATCGGCCCCGTAGGCGGCCAGCCCACGGCGCAGCAGCTCGTCGAACTTGATGTACTGGTTGCAGGCCTGGCACGGATTCGGCGTGGCGCCCGCCAGGTAGCCGTCCGCGAAGGCGTCGATCACCCGCTCCTCGAACGAGCGCTCCAGGTTCAGCGCGAAGAACGGGATGGCGAGCATCTGGGCCACGCGCCTCGCATCGTCGTGGGCGTCCGGCGTGCAGCAGCTGCGACGCTGTTCGTAGCCCTCACCGGTATCGGGGTGCAGTCGCATCCAGACGCCGATCACCTCCTCCCCCGTTTCACCCGCCGTCTGCGCCAGCAGCGCGGCTGCCACGCTCGAGTCGACACCGCCGCTCATGGCAGCCACCACGCGTCCCATCAGGTCGATGCCACCGGCTGGCGCGGCGCCCCAGCGTCCCGCATCCGCGCGACCACGGAAGCGATCACCTCGACGGCACGGTCCACCTCGGCCTCGGTCGTCGAGCGTCCCGCGGTCAGCCGCAGCGACCCGTGCGCACGCTGCGGATCGAAGCCCATCGCTATCAGGACGTGGCTCGGGTCGGTGGCGCCGCTGGTGCAGGCGCTGCCGGTGCTCGCCGCGATGCCGTCGAGGTCGAGCGCCGCGACCAGGTCGCCGCCCTCCACGCCATCGATCAGCAGGCTCGCGTTGTTGGGCAGCCGCTCGTCCGGATGGCCGGTCGCCTCCACCCCGGGAAGCGCCGCGCAGCCCGCCAACAGTCGATCGCGGAGCGCGGCGAGGCGGGCATTCTCAACATCGCGCGCCGCTGCATCTGCTTGCGCGAGCTCCAGGGCACGGGCAAAGCCGACGATTCCAGCCACGTTCTCGGTCCCGGCCCGTCGCTGGCGCTCGTGCGAGCCGCCCTGCATCTGCGGCAGCAGGGCCGTCCCCTGCCGCACGAAGAGCGCGCCGACGCCCTTCGGGCCGTAGAGCTTGTGCGCTCCCAGCGACAGCAGATCCACGCCCAGCGCATCGACGTCGAGCGGCAGGAACCCGCCGGCCTGCACCGCGTCGGTATGGAAGAGCACGCCCCGTTCGCGGCAGATGGCACCGACCTCGGCGATCGGCTGGATGGTGCCCACCTCGTTGTTGGCGTACATGATCGAGACCAGGGTGCTGCGATCGGTGATAGTCGCGGCCACATCGGCCGGATCGATCCGGCCGTATCGGTCCACCGGCAGATAGCTCACCTCGAAGCCGGACCGCTCCAGGATCGCGCAGGAGTTCAGCACCGCCTTGTGCTCCACGGCGCTGGTGATCATGTGGCGTCCGCGTGCGCTCGCCGCCCAGGCGACGCCCTTGATCGCCAGGTTGTCCGATTCGCTGCCTCCGCCGGTGAAGACGATCTCCCGCGGCTTGGCGCCGAGAGTGCGTGCGACGGTCTCGCGTGCCTCGTCGAGCCCCTGGCGCGCCCGGCGCCCCGAGGCGTGCAGGCTCGACGGGTTGCCGTAGTGCTCGGTCAGGTAGGGCAGCATCGCGTCGAGCACCTCGGGATGCAGCGGGGTGGTCGCAGCGTGATCGAGGTAGATCATTTGAAGGGGGTGCGCACCATGGTGCATAGCAGGTTGACGCTTTCGATGTCCAGCTGCTTGTGGATCTCGGGCGGCCAGTACTGGTATCGAGCAATGCGGCCCGAACCATTCCGGATGCGCGCCGGCGTAGGCCAGCCGCGTCGCGTGAGTCGAAAGGCATCCACGATTGCGCCGGACCGATACGCCGGCAGCACCACGTTCGCCACCAGCAGCCCGATCAGGACGTTTGGTTGAATCAGCAGCCCAGCGGTGCGGTACGACCCCTGCGTCGCGACCACCAGCAGAACGATGCCGACGAGGAGCATGATCGGCGCGGCCATGATGATCGCCCGGCGCCGGGCACCGATCCAGCCCTGGCCGAGGCCAGGCACGATGAAGGAGAGTGCGGCGGCGAGCACGGCCGAGCACCGGATCGCCGCGATCACGCGGGACGCCACGGCGGGAGTCTACGACGCATATCGGATGGAGGTTGGAAGCATGATCGTTCGGTCGCTCGATGAGGTCACGGGCACGGAGCGCGACGTTCACGGCGAAGGCTGGCGCAGCCAGCGGCTGCTGTTGCGGCGCGATGGGTTGGGCTTCTCGCTCCACGACACGACCGTGGCGGCGGGAACCGAGCTGGAGCTGGAGTACCGAAACCATCTAGAAGCCTGCTTTGTCATGTCAGGCGAGGCTGAGCTGACTGACCTGGCGAGTGGCAAGCGCCATGCCCTCGCGCCCGGGATGGTGTACGCGCTGGACCAGCACGACCGGCACCAGTTGCGCGTCATCACCGAGATGCACCTCGTATGCATCTTCAGCCCCGCGCTGACCGGAGCCGAGACCCACGACGATTCGGGCAGCTTCCCGGCGAGTGACTAGCAGGCCGGGGTCGCCTGCACGCTACCGATCGCTGCGACTACATTCCGCGGCCGTGACGCTCAATCTCCTGGAGCGACCGTCGCGAGAAGAGACTCCTACAACCCGCCGCTATCAGGCTCGGCTTCCACGATGGACAGCGACAGGTCGGCCAGCTGCTGCGGAGCGAGGGGCGCCGGCGCTCGCATCATGAGGTCACTCCCCGCCTGGGTCTTGGGGAAGGCGGTCACTTCGCGGATGTTCTCCTGGTCGGCGAGGAGCGCCGCCCAACGATCGACCCCCACGGCAATCCCGCCGTGCGGGGGCGCACCGTACTCCAGGGCGTCGAGGAGGGCTCCGAACTGGTCGCGCATCCCGTCGATCGTGTGTCCCATGAGTGCGAAGGCGCGCTCCAGCAGGTCGCGGCGGTGAATCCGCACCGAGCCGCCCCCCAACTCCCAGCCGTTGAGGGCCAGGTCGTACTGCTGGGCATCGATGGCGCCGGGATCGACCTCCATCCGGTCGGCCTGGTCCCAGACCGGCGCGCTGAATGGGTTGTGAGTAGCGTCCCAGCGCTGGCCCTCCTCATCCCAGGTGAACATCGGGAAGCGATGCACCCAGACGTAGGCGAGCACGCCTGGGGTGCGCAGGCCCAGCCGCGTCCCGATCTCCAACCGCAACCGGCCGAGCACTTCCATGCCGAGGTGCGCGTTTGTATCGGCGACGACGAGCAGGAGATCGCCCACGGTAGCGCCCGACACCTCGCGCACCCGTGCCTGCGCAGCGGCGTCAAGGAACTTGGCTGCGGGTCCGTGGAGCGAGCCGTCCGCTTGAACCGCAAGGTGGACCAGTCCGCCGGCACCGTGGCGGCGGGCCATCTCGGTCAACTCGTCGAGCTG
>JBDSIN010000247.1:0-5136 GCA_039917955.1 Candidatus Limnocylindria bacterium | reverse complement strand
CGGCCGCCAGGTTGACGAGCAGCGAGGCTCCGTCCTGCGCCTGGAGCATCGGCAGGCTGGCATGCCAGAAGTCCTCGCAGATGGACAGGCCGATGCGGCCCAGCGGCTCCCCCACCTCCTCCGTGCGGATCCGGTCGCCGGGACGCGTGAAGCGTCCCTCGTCGAACATGCCGTAGGTGGGCAGATACACCTTGCGGTGCAGCCCGATCAACTCGCCGTCGCGCAGCAGGGCTGCGCTGTTGCAGAACCGGTGTCCTTCGGTCTCCTCGACGAAGCCGATGGCCACCAGCATCCCGGGCGCCTCTCGGCTCAGGTCGGCCAGGCGCGGGTCTGAGGCGCGCATCGCGACATCCGGGACGAGGTCGCCGAGCAGGTAGCCGGTGAGCGCGAGCTCGGGGAATGCGGTCAGCTGCGCACCTTCTGAAGCGGCTCGACGCAGCCAGCCGCGGGCAAGTTCAAGGTTGGCGTCGAGCTCGCCGAGGCGCGGGGCGACCTGAGCCAGGGCGATCCGGTATTCCACGCTGACAGCCTAGCGCGTCGTGCCGTCACCGCCGGGACGCGGGAACATCGGCGGAGCGTCGCCTGGCTCCGGGACGCGCAGCCCCGCCACCGGCGCAGTGACCTCGCCGCCGCCCGCTCGGGCCGAGCTCTCGGCGGCCGCTGTCGCGATCAGCTTCTCGCGGCGCACCGGTTCGAGCAGTTCTTCGGCGTAGTGGCAGGCGACCTCCCGCCCCTGCCTGACCGGCAGTTCGCGCAGCGCCGGGCGTTCAGTCGCGCAACGCTCTGGGCTGCCGAGTTGCTGGCGCAGCCAGCAGCGCGTGTGGAAGCGACACCCCGATGGTGGGTTGACCGGGGAGGGCACGTCACCGACCAGGATGATTCGCTTCCGGCGCCCCCTCGCGCTGGGATCGGCCACCGGCACCGCCGAGAGCAACGCAATCGTGTATGGGTGGAGCGGCTCGCGGTAAATGTCGAGCGACGGCGCGACTTCGGCGATCGCTCCGAGATACATCACCGCCACGCGATCGCTGATGTGCTCGACCACGCCCATGTTGTGCGCCACGAACAGGTAGGTGAGTTCGAGCTCACGCTGAAGAGAGCGGAGCAGGTTCAGGACCTGCGCCTGGATGCTTACATCAAGCGCACTCACCGGCTCGTCGCAGACGAGCAGGTCCGGTGCCAGCACCAACGCGCGCGCGATGCCGATGCGCTGCCTCTGCCCGCCGCTGAACTCGTGGGGGTAGCGACGCGCGTGGTAGGGCTCGAGCCCCACCATCTCCATCATGCGAGCCACCTTGTGCCGCTGCTCCGCCGGCGTGCCGATGCCGTGGATACGCAATCCCTCTCCAATCGCCGACCCGATCGGTGAACGGGGATCAAGGCTGGCATAGGGGTCCTGGAAGATGATCTGGATGCGCCGCCGGAACGGCTTGAGCGCCTTCCCGTGCAGGCGGGTCAGGTCGATCCCCTCCCCGCCACCGAAGACGATCCGCCCCGCGGTGGGCTCGATCAGCCGAAGGATGAGCCGTGCGACGGTCGTCTTGCCGCAGCCCGACTCTCCCACCAGGCCGAGCGTTTCGCCGCGGTTGATGGTGAAGCTCACGTCGTCAACTGCTTTCACCTCGGCGATCTTGCGCTGCAGGATGCCGCCCGTGATCGGGAAGAACTCCGAAAGATGCTCGACCTGGACGAGCGGATGCCGGCCGGATGCGTGCTGCTGCGTCACGAGACAGCCTCCGGCCGGTGATAGATCCAGCAGCGGACGTCGTGGGCGACTGACCCGGTATCGGCCGGCAGAAGCTCCGGATGGATCTCCTCGCAATGTGCAACGGACTGCTCGACGCGCGCCACGCAGCGCGGGGCAAAGCGGCAGGCCGGCGGCAGATCGACGAGGTTCGGCACGTTGCCAGGGATGGTCGTCAGCTCGTTCTGTTGCACGCCCAGGATCGGCACCGAGCCGATCAGTCCGCGGGTGTAGGGATGCTTGGGATCTGCGAAGAGAGCGGCCACGTCAGTCTGCTCGACGATCTCGCCGGCGTACATCACCGCTACCCGGTCGCACATCTCGGCCACCACCCCGAGGTCGTGCGTGATCAGGATGATCGCCGTGCCGGTCTCGCGCTGCAGGTCACGCATCAGGTCCAGGATCTGGGCCTGGATGGTCACGTCGAGGGCGGTGGTCGGCTCGTCGGCGATGAGCAGCTCCGGCTCGCAGGCGAGCGCCATCGCGATCATGACGCGCTGCGCCATGCCGCCGGAGAGCGAGTGCGGGAACGAGTCCAGGCGACGGAGCGGGTCCGGGATGCCGACCATCTCGAGCAGCTCGGCGGCGCGACCACGGGCCGCCCGCTTCTTCATGTTGCGGTGGAGCTGGAGCACTTCGCTGACCTGCCAGCCGACATCGAAGACCGGGTTCAGGGAGCTGGTCGGCTGCTGGAAGATCATGCTGATCCGGTTTCCGCGCAGCCCGCGCATCTCCGCGCTCGAGACGGTCAGGAGATCGCGACCGTCGAACAGCACCTGCCCCGATTCGATCTCTCCCGGGGGCGCCACCAGGCGCAGCAGCGAGAGGCTGGTCACCGTCTTGCCGCAGCCGGACTCGCCGACGAGTCCCAGGATCTCGCCCCGGTCGACGTGGAAGTTGACGCCGTCCACCGCCCGCACCACGCCGTCACGCGTTCGGAAGCTCGTACTGAGCCCCTTGACGTCGAGCAGTCGGTCTCCTGCGCTTCCGACGCGGCGACGCGGCGCGCGTGGCTCTCGCTGATCAGCGATGGTCATCGGTTCAGCCTCGGGTCGAGCGCGTCGCGGAGACCGTCGCCGAGCAGGTTGAAGCCGAGCACCGTCAGCGACAGGGCAATCCCCGGCGCGATGATGAGGTGCGGCGCGTTGAACAGTTGATTGCGCTCGACACCGATCATTGAGCCCCACTCCGCCAGCGGCGGCTGAGCGCCGAGTCCGAGGAACGAGAGCGCGGCCACATCGAGAATTGCACCCGCGATGCCAAGGGTTCCCTGGACGATGAGCGGCGTCAGCGCGTTGGGGAGGATGCGGCGCAGCAGGATCCCGCCCGAAGACTCGCCCAGGGCCCGCGAGGCGACCACGAAGTCGCGCTCTTTGATCGACAGGACCGATGCGCGCATGACGCGGGCATAGACCGGGATGGCCACGATGCCGATGGCTAACTGGGCGTTGAGGAGTCCCGGCTTGAGGATGGTGACGATCGCGATTGCCAGTACCAGCGACGGGAACGCCAGCAGGACGTCCATGAGCCGCATGATCAGGTTGTCCGTCCAGCCGCCGGCATAGCCCGCCACGGCGCCGAGCAGGGTGCCGATGACGATGGCGAAGCCGACCGTCAGGACCCCGACCTGCAGCGAGATGCGCGACCCGTACACCACGCGGCTGAACACGTCCCGTCCGTTTCGGTCGATTCCAAGGAGATGCTGGGGCCGCTCGGCGGGACAGCCGATGAGGTGGATGCACGGTCCCTTGAGCTCGGGCGGCGCGTCGGGGGCGAGGAGTCCCTCGTCGATGCCGATGGTGGAGTCCGGGTCATGGGTGGCAATCAGCGGCGCCGCAACCGCCATGATCACCAGCACGCTGAGCAGGGCCAGCCCGACTTGGGCGACGCGTTGCGCGAGGACGTTGCGCAGCGCGTCGCGCCACAGGTTGGCGGGACGCGCGACCACCGGCTCGTCGACGCCCGGAGCCAGGGCGCTCATGCCGGCGTCACTGCAGCCGGATCCTCGGATCCAGGAACCCGTAGCTGATGTCCACCAGCAGGTTGACCGTGACGTAGATCACCGCGGTGACCAGGGTCAGCCCCTGTACCACGGCGTAGTCGCGGCTGGTTACCGACTCGGTGATCATCTTGCCGATTCCGGACAGCCCAAAGATGCTTTCGGTCAGGACCGCGCCGGCGAGCAGCCCGCCGAGCGAGAGGCCGATGACGGTCACCACCGGAAGGATCGCGTTGCGCAGGCCGTGCCGCAGCACGACGCCTCGTTCGTCAAGGCCCTTGGCTCGCGCGGTCCGAATGTAGTCCTGTCCGAGGACTTCGAGCAGGCTGGAGCGTGTCATCCGCGCGATGATCGAGAGCGGGATCGTGGCCAGCGCGACCGCGGGCAGGATCAGGTGCACGAGCGCGTCGCCGAGCACCTCCCACTGGCCGGTGATCAGGCTGTTCAGGACGTACATGTTCGAGAAGAAGTCGACGGCGGCGCGGAGCGGACCCTCGGTCTCGGTCATGCCCCAACTCTGGGCCAGCGGCACGACGCTGATTCCAGCGGTCAGCCGGCCGCCCGGGGGCAGCACGAACGGAGTGTCTTTGAGCACGACCGCGAAGAACCAGATCAGCACCAGGCCCAGCACGAAGACCGGGGTCGAGACGCCGATATTGGCGCCGATCATGGTGCCCACGTCGACGGCCGAGTTGTGTCTCGACGCCGAGATGACGCCGAAAAGGATGCCGAACAGGGTGGCCAGCGTCAGTGCGAAGAAGGTCAGCTCGAGCGTGAGGGGCAGCCGTTCGACGAGGATCTCCGCCACCGGACGGCCCTGGCTGATCGAGTCGCCCAGGTCGCCGCTGGCGATATCGCTCAGGTAGATCCAGAACTGGGCCGGGATCGGCTGGTCGAGCCCGAAGCGGGCATTGAAGATCGCACAGGCCGCAGGGGTTGCTCGCTCCTGGAGGGCCGCCACGCAGGGATCGCCGGGCAGCAGCCGTGCGACGGCGAACACGACGAATACGATCCCGAACAGGACCGGGATGGTGAGCAGCACCCGCCGCAGGATGAAGCGCAACATTCGCCGGAGTGTAGCCGCTCGAATTGTCGCGGGGTACGCGAAGGGCGCCGCCCGGAGGCGGCGCCCTTCTTGAGATTCAGGGTGCGTGGTCAGCCCAAGCGAGTGTTACTCCTCCGCGTTCAGGAACGCTGCCCAGAATGCGCCCCAGTACTCGAACGATCCGGTGCGACCGATGTGGAGCGGGTGCGCCTTGTCCCACTGGACCGCGTAGGAGAGGACAACATCGTTGGCGTCGAATCGAGCGCCATCGTGGAAGGTCACGCCACTGCGCAGGGCGCAGGTCCAGACCGTCGCGTCGTCGTTGGCCGTGCATTCCGTCGCCAGCGC
>JBDSIN010000246.1:0-4757 GCA_039917955.1 Candidatus Limnocylindria bacterium | reverse complement strand
AGCAGCACCGCTGGCTGCTCCCTGGCGCCCGATGCGTCGACCAGACGCACGAGCCCCTGTTGCAGGACTGCGACAGCCAGGGCCAGCACTGAACCGATGATGGCGGTCCGCGGTCCGCTCATCGGTCGTTCAGGCTCCGCGGCGCGGTGAGCACTCCGCTCGTCAGGGCGTCCGCGAGTCCACGAGCGATGCGGTACGACTTCCCTGCGCCCATCACGAGCACCGCGTCCCCCGGTCGAAGGTGCTCGGCCACGTAGGAAGCGGTGGCGTCGACGTCGCCGGTGGCGATGGCGGGTACCGCGGACCTGCGTTCGATGGCATCGGCGAGATGTTCGGCCGAGGTGGCACGCATCGCCTCCTCGCTGTCGCGCGAAGCGAAGATGTCGGCGATGACGACCTCGTCGGCGGCCGTGAAGGCGGTAGCGAACTCGTCGAGCAGCAACGCGGTCCGGGAATACATGTGGGGCTCGAAGACCACCCACAGGCGTCGCTGCCCGACCTTCTGGCGCATGGCGGCCAGCGTGGCGCGCACCTCGGTCGGGTGGTGCCCATAGTCGTCGTACACGATCACGCCGGCAGTATCGATGATCAGCTCCATCCGTCGGCCGGCTCCAGGGAAGCTGCGCAATCCGGCGACCAGCACCGGAGGCGGCACGCCGAGCTCGTGCGCAAGGATGAGCGCCGCCGTGGCGTTCAGGACGTTGTGCTCGCCCGCCAGTGGTGAGCGGAATCGCTCCCCGAACAGGTCGAAGTCCGTTCCGTCGGCGGTGAGCGCCACGCTGTGCGCCTCGACCTCGCCTCCGGGTCCATACCGCACCGTGCGCCCCGACCAGCCCACAAGTCGCTCCAGGAGCGCCTGGGAGCCGCTGTCGGCGGCGGTCGTGAGCAACAGGCGCCCGCCCAAGCGCGGATCCTCCCCCATTCCGCGCACAAAGCGCTCCATCGAGTCGAGCACGGCCTCTCGATCGGCGAAGTAGTCGGGGTGGTCCATCTCGACGTTGGTGACCACCGCGCCGGCGGGGTGGTAGTGGAGAAAGTTGTCGCCGAATTCGTCCGCCTCGACGACGAAGGGCGCTCCCGAGCCCGGCCGCGCCGTGGCACCCCAGGCCGGGATGAAGGCGCCAACCTCGACGGTCGGGTCCAGCCCGGCGCTGATCAGCAGATGGCCCAGCAGCGCGGTGGTGGTCGACTTGCCGTGGGTGCCGGTCACCGCCAGGCCGATCCGTCCCGGCGCAGCCATCAGCTCGCCGAGCAGCTGCTGCCACGGGACGACCGGGATCCCCGATTCCAGTGCGGCGGTCAACTCGGGCAGGTCCGGGTGAACGCGAAGGGCGGGGCTGATCGCCAGGCGATCGACGCCGACCAGGTGCGCAGGGTCGTGGCCGGACAGGACGACAACACCGGCCGCCTCGAGTGGCGGCGTGTACGGAGAAGGCGTGTCGGCGTCGCACCCATCGATCAGCGCCCCGGCGTGGTGCAGCAGCAGCGCGACGCCTGCCGCACCTGACCCAGCCGCCCCGACCAGGTGAATCCGCTCCCCGGCCCGCACCATCGGCGGGTTATCCCTTCTCGATTGCGGCGAGCACCGCATCGCGGGCATCGCTGAGTGCCGCGAGCGCGGCCGCCGCCTTGTTCCCCTCGCGGTCGTGCCGGAACGTGTAGCGCTCCGAGCGCGCCGGATGACCGCGCAGCGAGATCCCGACGAAGTGTGTGCCGACCGGCTTGCGCTGACTGCCGCCGTCCGGTCCAGCGATCCCGGTCACGCTCACGCCCAGCTCGGCCTCGAATCGGTCCGCAACGCCGACCGCCATGGCCGATGCCACCTCCGCCGAGACGGCACCGTGCTCGACGATCAGCTCGTGCGGAACGCCGAGACCGACCTCCTTCGCCTGGTTCGAGTAGCAGATCATTCCGCCAGCGTAGTAGTCGCTGGCGCCGGGGACGGCGGTGATGGCGTGTCCGATCAGCCCGCCGGTCGACGACTCCGCCGTGGCCAGGCGCCAGCGACGTTTGCGCAGCGCGGCGCCCAACTCGCGAGCGGCCGCCGTCAGCTCGCGCTGATCGGGTCCGCTCATCGGTAGTTCGTGAACTGCAGGGCGACCGTGTAATCGAGCTCTCGCAGGTGGGCAATGACACCCTGCAGGTCGTTCTTGCTCTTGCCCGAAACACGGACAGCGTCCCCCTGGATGACCGGTTTCACCTTCGGGAACCGGTCGCGAACAGTCTTGCTGATCTCCTTGGCCTGCTCGGAGGTCAGGCCGCGATGCAGACCGATGCGCTGTCGAACGGTGCCGCCGGCGGCGGGCTCCAGCTTGCCCCAGTCGAAGACCTTCAGCGACAGTCCCCGGCGCACGGCCTTGGTCTGCACGAGATCCTTGGCCGATGCGGCCCGGAACTCGTCATCAGCGAGCAGGATGATCTCGTCCTTGCCGAGCTCGAGCGAGACCTTCGCGCCCTTGAAGTCGAAGCGGGTGCCCACCTCGCGACGGACCTGGTCGAGGGTGTTGACCAGCTCCTGCTGGTCAAAGTCGCTCACGACGTCAAACGATGAGTCGGCCATGTTGCCTCCCGGTGCTCTCCGCTATCTTCGTACGTCCGGCCGCCGGAGCGGGTCGTATCTGCTCACGGGACCGCTGTGATGAGCCATTCGACCACGGCACCGTTGCCTCCCATGGGCGGCAACGGCACGCCGTTGATGGTGAGTGATACCGCGCCCGCGTTGCCGACCCGGATGCGCAGCGACCCGTCGGCGGTGAGTTCCACGGCGGCGCCGGCCTCGGCCTCGCGACCGGAGATCGCCGCCTTGGGCGTGCCATCCTCGTCGATCTCGAGGTACGAGCGTCCCCCGGTGACACTGAGCAGGCCGGACAGCCCCGGACCCGCCGAGACCACGACCCGTCGTACCTCCGCGTTGTCCGGGTCATCTGGCGTCTCCACCGAGACATCCCATGTGCCGCCGACGAGTTCTAGGGTGGCGCTCCACTCTCCCGCTGCGTCCGCGACCAGCTCCTGTGACGCCGGTGCGGTCGGCGGATCGCTGGGAACCGGCACGCTGATGCCGCTCAGCGCAACGATGCTGAAGGTCGCGGGGGCAGCGTCCACGAAGGTCACGCTGACGCGCAGGGCGGCACCGGCGGGCGCGCGCCCACTCACCGCCACGGCTCCCGAGCGTACCGATGCGCCGTCGGCGGGTTCAGAGATCACGACTGCACCCACCGGTCCGGTGCTGGGACCCACGCCGACGACCGTGATGGAACGCCGCACCTCGGCGCTGTCACGCCCGGTCAGCGGATCACTCGCGACCAGGGTGATCACATTTGCGCCCGGTACGAGCCCGATTGTGATGACAAACGACCCGTCGGCGGCGGCGCTGACGGTCGGGTTCTCACGGAGACCGTCCACGGCGACCGTCGAGTCGGGCTCGGTCACGCCGCGGATCGTGTATTCGGTCCCGGTGAAGGCCGCCAGGTCGGTGGCGGGGTCGGTGATGCGCAGCTCCGGCGTTCGGGCGAAGGTGATGAACTCTCCAGCCAGGTAGATGACGAACAACCCCACCATCACGGTCAGGATGACGGCCGCGACCGCACCGGAGCTGATCACCACGGGGCGCCCCTGCCGCTCGCTGACCGGTTGGGGGGCCGTGGGAGCGACACGCCGTTCGGTGGGCGTGCCCACCTCCAGGCGGTACAGGTCGATCAGGTATTCCGGGTCGAGACCGAGATAGATCCCGTAGTTGCGCAGGAACCCTCGCGTGTACACCGCTCCCGGCAACTCTCGATAGTCGCCGTTCTCCAGGGCGACGAGGTATCGGACCCGGATCCTGGTATCGCGCTCGACCCGTGGCAGGTCGATGAACCGGGCCTCCCGGGCGGCGCGGAGCACCTCCCCGAGCCTGGTCGGTTCGCGAGAGGTCACTCCTCGTCCTCGTCCGGAGCTACCTCGCCTCCCCAACCGTCCGGCGTGATCAGGACCTCGCGGAAGCGGCTTCCATCGGCGGACCCGACGATGCCGCGGTCCTCCATCTGGTCGAGGATGCGCGCGGCCCGCGCATATCCGACGCGCATCCGACGCTGGAGCAGCGAGGCCGATGCCTTGTCGGAGCGCCGGACGATGTCGATCGCCTGTGAGAGGAGAGGATCTGCGTCGTCACGCTGCTCGCCGGGCCGGCCGCCGGGCTTGCCGTCACGCTTCGGCGCGGTGATCTCGGGGCGGTACCGGGGACCACCCTGGCCTCGCCAGTGACGCGCCAGCGCCTCGATCTCAGCGTCGGTCACCAGCACCCCCTGCAGGCGCACGGCACGTGGCGCATCGATCGGCTGGTAGAGCATGTCGCCGCGCCCGAGCAGGTCCTCGGCGCCGACGGCATCCAGGATCGTGCGCGAATCGACACCGCTGGTCATGGCGAACGCGATCCGCGATGGGATATTCGCCTTGATCAGGCCGGTGATCACCTGCACCGAGGGTCGCTGCGTGGCCACCACGAGGTGGATGCCAGTTGCCCGGGCGAGCTGCGCGATACGCGTGACGGTGGCCTCCACCTCGTAGGCGCTGACCATCATCAGGTCGGCGAGCTCATCGATGATCACCACGATGTATGGCATCCGCGGCTCGCCCGGCCGCAGGGCCTCGTTATAGCCGGCGATGTTGCGGACCCCGCGCTGCGCGAACTCGTGGTACCGGCTCTCCATGGTGCCGACCGTCCACTTCAGGGCGTTGACCGCCTTGTCGTTGTCAACGATCACCTCGCAGAGCAGATG
>JBDSIN010000245.1:0-7052 GCA_039917955.1 Candidatus Limnocylindria bacterium | reverse complement strand
CGCCCGTTGGGTCGTAGGAGGTGATCGGTCCCGCTCCGCTTACGCCCGCGGTCAGGTTCGCCCAGAAGGTCTCGGCGTCGTTGCCGATGGGTGTGATCGCCCCCATCCCGGTGATGACGGCGCGGCGGGCGCGATCGCGGCTCATGAGGTGTGGGTCACTCCTCGAAGCGTTGCATGATGATGCTGCTGTTGTGGCCGCCGAGGCCCATCGAGTTGGACAGCGTGACGCGGGCATCGGTCTGGCGAGCGGCGTTCGGCACGTAGTCGAGGGTCAGCTCGGGATCGGGGTGGCGGTAGTTGATGGTCGGCGGAATGAGGCCCGACTGCGCCACGCGGGCACACACGAAGCCCTCGAAGGCGCCCGCGGCGCCCATCATGTGGCCGGTCATGCTCTTGGTGGAGCTGATCGCGAGGCGGCTGGCGTGCTCGCCGAACACGTCGCTGATGGCCATCGACTCGTACCGATCGTTGAGCGGCGTGCTCGTGCCGTGGGCGTTGATGTAGTCCACCTGCTCGGGACCGATGCCGGCGCGATCCAGTGCGGCGCGCATGGCCCGCTGGTTCCCCTCGCCGCGCACCGCCGGCGCCGCCATGTGGAAGGCATCGGCCGATGAGCCGTAGCCGATCACTTCGGCGATCGGGGTGACGCCGCGCGCGAGGGCGTGCCCGAGCTCCTCGAGGACGAGCACGGCGCAGCCTTCGGAGACGACGAAGCCATTGCGCGTCGCGTCGAACGGCCGGGAGGCGACTTGCGGGTTGTACTCCCCGGTGTCCGGGTCGATCGGCGAGCCGAGCGCCTTCATCTGGCCGAATCCGGCGAAGGCCAGCGGCACGATGACCGCCTCGGTCCCAGCGCCGAGCATCAGGTCGGACTGGCCGCGCACGATCGACTCCATCGCCTCACCGATGGCGTGGCCGCCGGTGGCGCAGGCGCTGACCACCGCCATGTTCGGGCCGCGGATCCCGTACTGGATCGCGACCATGCCCGAGGCGGCGTCGGGGATCATGTGCGGCAGCAGGAATGGCGAGATCCGGTTCGGACCGCGTTCGAGGAGCGTCTGGACCCCGTCGGCGATCATGCCGATCCCGCCGATGGCGGTGCCGACCACCATCCCGAACCGATCCGGATCGGCCTGGCCCGCGTCGAGCACACCGTCGGCGTTCAGCAGCCCGGCGTGGCGGAGCGCCTCGCCAGCCGCGGCGACCGCGAAGTGGGTATTGCGGTCGTGCCTGCGGGCATCCTTGCCATCCATGTACTGGGTGGCGTCGAAGCCCTTCACTTCGCCGGCGATGTGGATCTCGTAATCGGACGAATCGAACAGGGTGATGTCCGCGACGCCGGAGCGGCCGTTGACCAGCGCGTCCCAGCTCGCCTCGGCTCCGATGCCGACCGGCGAGACGACGCCCAGGCCCGTAACGGCGACGCGCCGTCCGTTCACGCGGCGGTCTCATCGGCGCCGGGCAGCCAGATGGCACCATCGGCGCCAGGAGCGTCCATGGCGTGGGTCTGCGCGCCGGGCACGATCCGCCGGATCAGTCCGCTCAGGACACGACCGGGTCCGACCTCGATGAAGTCGGTCACCCCGTTGGCCGCCATGCGGCGCACGGTATCGGTCCACTGCACACCGTGGACGAGGTGCTCGGAAAGCTCCTTGCGCAGTGCGTCGGCGGTCTCGATGACCGTGGCGTGCACATTCCCCAGCATCTGGACGCGCGGCTCGCGGAACGGCACGTGGGCCAGCAACTGGCTGAACTCATCGCGTGCCCGGCGCATGAGAGGCGAGTGGGAGGCCACGCTGACCGTCAGCTGCACGGCCTTGCGCGCGCCGACGGTCCTGCTCATCTCCAGGGCAAAGGCGAGCGCCGGGATCACACCAGAGAGGACGATCTGTCCGGGGGCGTTGGCGTTGGCGACTCCGATCTCTCCGTGCGCGCGGGCTTTGTCGACGATCTCGTGAACCTGCTCGTCTGACAGGCCGATGATCGCCCCCATGCCGCCGTCGATGCCGCGCTCCTGCATGATCCTGCCGCGCTCGCGGACGAGGTTGATGGCCGTTTCGAAGTCGATGGCGTCGGCGGCCACCGCGGCCGCGTACTGGCCGGCCGAATGCCCGGCCACCGACTGCGGGTCAAGCTCCACCCCGGCGGCACGCGCCTCGTCGCGCATCGCTTCGAGGAACGCCACGCTGGTGGCCAGGATCGCGGGCTGGGCGTTGATGGTCAGGTCGAGCTCTTCAGCCGGACCCTCGGCGATCAGGCGGCTCAGCTCAAATCCGAGGGCAGCATCGGCGCGCTGCATCACCTTCGCGGCGGCGGGCGATCGCTCGATCAGGGCGGCGCCCATGCCGACGTACTGCGACCCCTGGCCGGGGAACACATAGGCGTGACGGCGGGGGGCGCTGGCGGCGTCGGCCGTCGGATCCGCGGTCTGGTTGGTGGTCATGTCGGTCGGCTCAGATTCGGTCATGTTGGGTCGTTCGTGCTCAATGGACTGGTCGCGAGTATAGCCGAGCACCCCCGCCACGCTGAAATCGTCACCCCTCGACGAAGCCGCTCACGACCTCGTACAGCACCGGCAGACCGAAGCGCAGCGCGCTCACCGGCACCCGCTCGTCATTGCCGTGGAAGAGCGACAGGAACGGCACGTCGGCGTCGAGCCGCAGCGGAGCGAAGCCGTAGGTCGGGATGCCGAGCAGCGCCATCGCCTTCGCATCGGTCCCCGGCGTGATCATCATCGGCAGGGGCAGTGCCTGCGGGTCGGCGGCGAGCAGCGCCCGCTGCATCAGTTGCACGATCTCGGCGTCGGCGGCCCACTCCACCGGCGGCATGGTGTGGACCGATTCCACCGTGACCTCGTCCCCGACGATCGCCTGCAGGTGGGCGAGGAAGGCGGGCTGGTCGGTGCCCGGCAGGGTCCGGACGTCGATCTCGGCCTCGCCGCTTCCCGGCACCACGTTCACCTTCTTGCCGACGTGGATCATGTTCGGTGTCACCGTGTCGCGCAGCATCGCGTCGAGTGATCGGCGCAGGACCGGGTCAGACACCAGTTCGGCCAGCACGGCGCGGGAACCCTCGTCGTCCCCCCGCTCGGCACGCTCGACCACCGCCGCCAGTCCCAGGGCCGCGAAGAAGGAGCGCACGACCGGGATGACGCGCGCCGGCCGGGGCGCCCCGGCGAGCAGGGACACGGCACGCGCCAGCTTGATCGCGGCGTTGTCGGGCGACGGCATGGAGCCGTGCGACGGCGTCCCGCTCGCCCGCATCCGGGTCCAGATGATGCCCTTCTCGGCCACCTGGATCGCGTAGGCGCGGCGGTCGCCGACCGTCATCGAGTAGCCGCCCACCTCGTTGAGGGCGGCAGCGGCGGGGCGCCCGGCCGCATCGGCGAACAGGTCGGGTCGCTCGCGTACCCAGTGCAGCGCGCCGTAGAGACCGCCCGCCTCCTCGTCGGCGAGGGCCGCGAAGATCACGTCACGCCGCCGCTCGCCGCCCGCGCGCCGGAGGGCAAGCATCACCGACAGCTCCATGGCGACCATGTCCTTCATGTCCACCGCCCCGCGTCCCCAGACGACGCCGTCGACCAGCTCGGCGCCGAACGGATCGCGCGTCCAGGACTCGACATCGACCGGTACGACGTCCACGTGGGAGAGGAGGACGAGCGGCGGCTCCGGGTCGGCGACCGTCGCGCGGAGGCGCGCGAAGCACGAGCCACGACCGGGCGCCGCCTCGAGCACCTCCGCGTCGATCCCCTCGGCCCGCAGGACTTCGGCGCAGTAGGTCGCGGCCGCCGTCTCGCCGCCGATCGAATCTCGGCTCGCGGCCCCATCGGCCACGCCGGGAGGGTTCACACTGGGGATGCGGATCAGCGCGCGGAGGTGCGTGACGCACTCGTCGGTGGCCAGATCCCAATCGGTCATGTGCATCCCGCCGTCAACGGTACTTGCCGGTTCGCAGGTCGACGGCGTCCGGGATCGGGTGTCGCGCCTCCGCGTGCGCCCGTGCGTGTCGAGCGTGGACCAGGCGCCCGAGCGGCCACTCGGCGGCGAGGAGCGCGAGTGCGACGGCCAGGAGGATCGGCAGCTGCGTGATGCCGCCCATCAGCACCAGCGCGAGCAGGAAGAATCCGTGGATTGCGACCCTGGTGGCCAGCGCCAGTCCCAGCTCCATGATGGCCAGCCCCTCTCCGTCGGGGCGGCCACGGTCGGGACCCCAGACGCCCCACGCCGAGACCGCCAGGAAGCCGAGCAGGGCCACGCCAAAGAGCCACAGTCCGCCACCGGGCTTGGGGTCCACCACGGGCCGCAGGAATGCGAACGGCACCAGAGCCGCGAACAGGAGCGCCCATGCCGGAAAAGGCACGAGGAGTTGCAGCCACTCTCGCGCGGGGCGCCCGGCAGCTGCGTCGCGCAGCCACCGGGTCAGCAGGCTGAAGGCGAGGGTCACGAAGAGCCAGGCGTAGAAGTTGCCGGCGGGGACCCCGAACCAGCCTTCATCGGGGCCGATCCCGCGCCACGTCCAGAGCCCGATCCGGATGGCGATCGCATCGAACGCCAGATCGAGGCTGATGGCCAGCACCGCGTCCACGAACGGTGCGTATCGGCGGCGCACGCCAAGCGCATCGGTCAGGCGCATGGCACCGGCGATGATCAGGGCCCAGGTGAGACCGATCACGACCGGTGCCCGGTCGATGTTCAGGATCCAATCGCTCGAATAGTGGTAGGTCCCGAGAATGAGCTGGTCGGCCTCCTCGAGCAGGATCCCGAACGCGGCGGCGCTGATCAGCTCGAGGAACGGCAGGCGTCCGCGACGCAGGGCAGCGATCGCTGCGCCGACGAAGAAGATCGAGGCCGACACCTCCAGCAGGAGGTACATGGGATTCATCAGGCCGATGATATCCAGACCGCCGATCGGATGGGTCTCCGCGGAATCTTTGGTTCGAGAGGCCCGGCGGATCGGTCGTAGAATGCCCGCCATGACCACCGTCGCCGCCGAGAGCGTCCCGATCTATGTTGCCGGCGAGTTCGTGCGTGCCGGAACGCCGCTCGATGTGCGGAACCCCGCTACCGGCGAGCTGGTGGCCAGCACCTGGCAGGCAGGACCCGACGAGCTGGAGCGCGCCACGCAGGCCGCCGTGTCGGCGTTCGCGCTGACCCGCCGCCTCGCCAGTTACGAGCGCCGCGACGCGTTGGCGCACGTGGCCGATCGGATCGTCGCAGACGCCGACGAGCTCGCCGAACTGCTGACCCGCGAGTCGGGCAAGCCGATCCGTGATGCCCGGGGCGAAGTCGGGCGCGCCGCACTCACCTTCCGCACCGCCGCCGAGGAGACGTTGCGCATCAACGGTGAATGGATGCCGCTCGACTGGACCGCCGCCAACCGCGGCCGGAGTGGGATCGTGCGCCGCTTCCCGATCGGGCCGGTGGCGGCGATCAGCCCGTTCAACTTCCCGCTCAACCTGGCCGCGCACAAGGTGGCGCCGGCGATCGCGGCAGGCTGCAGCATCGTGCTCAAGCCACCGTCTAAGGACCCGCTGGTGATGCTGCGCATCGCGCAGTACCTGCACGAGACGAACCTGCCGGCCGGAGCGGTGAGCATCCTGCCGATGGATCGGCCGACCGGTGACCGGATGGTCGCCGACGATCGGTTCAAGCTGCTCAGCTTCACCGGGTCGCCATCGGTCGGGTGGAAGATGAAGGCCGAGGCGGGCAAGAAGAAGGTGGTGCTCGAGCTCGGCGGCAACGCCGGCGCGATCGTCGACGAGACGGCCGATCTCGACTGGGCGGTAGCTCGTCTGGTCACTGGCGCCTTCGCCTACTCCGGCCAGGTCTGTATCAGCGTCCAGCGGATCTACGTGGTCGCGTCGATCTACGCCGAATTCGAGCGCCGATTTGTCGAGAAGGTGCGCGCAGTGAAGATGGGCGACCCGCTCGATCCGGCCACGGATGTCGGTCCGATGGTCGACGCCAAGGCGGTTGCGCGCACCCACGAGTGGGTGCAGGAAGCGCTTCAGCGGGGCGCGCGTGCCCTGGTCGGCGGAGACCCGGACGGCCTCTTCTACCCGCCAACGGTGCTCGTCGACGTGCCGAAGGACGCCCGCGTGTGCGGCGAGGAGGTCTTCGCCCCGGTGGTCAACCTCTTCGAGGTCGCCGACTTTGCGGCCGCCGTCGCGGAGATCAACGACAGCCAGTTCGGCCTCCAGTGCGGCGTCTTCACCAACGACCTTGAGCGCACCCTGCTTGCCCACGATGAGCTCGAGGTCGGTGGCGTGATCGTCAACGACGTTCCGACCTGGCGCACCGATTCGATGCCATACGGCGGGGTGAAGGATTCCGGCATCGGTCGTGAGGGCCTGCGCTGGTCGATCGAAGACATGACCGAGCCGCGGCTGCTCGCGTTCGCCCGGCCGCTCTAGCCGCGTGACCGCCACCGCGACGCGCTACGCACGGGTGGTGCAGTCGGTTGAGCTGCGCGACGGGGAGCTGATGCCGGTCGAGATCGATGGCACCGCTGTCGTCCTGGTGCGGCACCGCGGCGAGTTCTTCGCCGTGCAGAACAACTGCTCCCACAAGGACTTCCCGCTCTCCGAGGCCGGCTTTGATCCGCGGGACGAAGTACTGGTCTGCGCCTGGCACGGTGGCTGCTTCGATGTTCGGAGCGGTGCCGCGGTCGTCCTGCCGGCAACCGAACCGGTCGAGACCTTCCCGGTTCGGGTCAGTGCTGACGGCTGGGTCGAGATCGGGCTGGCCGGCAGCCTGGCCCGCCCGCCGCGCGCGGGTTCGCACGTCGATCCGGACCGATGACGCTCGAGGCGCTCCCCTTCGTCAACTGGATCTTCTGGGCCGCCCTGGGCAGTGGCTCGCTGCTCGTGCTGGGTGGGACCGAACTGCTCGGCGGCACGACGCGCGGCTATCGCCTCTTTATGGCGGGAATGCTGGTGGTTGTTGCAGCCATCCTCCTCCTCTCCGAGCTCAACCTTGCGCCCGGCACGGTGGCCGATGAGACGGCCGACACCCGTCGTCTGCTGGTGTGGGCGGCCGCGGGCCTGACGCTCG
>JBDSIN010000244.1:0-6618 GCA_039917955.1 Candidatus Limnocylindria bacterium | reverse complement strand
CAGCAGATCGCCATGCTGGAGGCGGAGCGCTGCCTGATGTGTCCCAAGCCGTTCTGCATCGACGGCTGTCCGGTGCGGGTCAACATCCCGCGCTTCATCCGCCTGCTGCGCGAGGGCGACCTGCCGGGCGCCGCCGACTCGCTGCTCGACGACAACGCCCTGCCGTGCGTGACCGGGCGCGTCTGTCCGCAGGAGACGCAGTGCGAGGGGGTCTGCCTGCGCGGCAAGAAGGGCAACCCGGTGGCGATCGGGCACCTCGAGCGCTTCGTTGCCGACTGGGCGCAGGCGAATCCCGACGGAATCACCCATGTCACTCCGACCCCGTCCGGGCGGACGGTGGCGATCATCGGTTCGGGTCCGGCGGGCCTTACCGCGGCCGGTGAACTGGTCAAGCTCGGTCACGACGTCACGATCTTCGAAGCCTTCCATGCCGCCGGTGGGGTCCTCATCTACGGGATCCCGGAGTTCCGGCTGCCGAAGGACATCGTCCAGGCAGAGGTCGAGCGGCTCCAGGCGGCGGGCGTGAAGATCGAGCCGAACATGATCATCGGCAAGACCTACACGCTTCCCGAGCTGAGCGCCCGGTTCGACGCGGTCTTCATCGCAGTCGGGGCCGGGCTGCCGGTCTTCATGGAGATCCCCGGCGAAAACCTGAAGGGCGTCTACTCGGCCAACGAGTACCTGACCCGGGTCAACCTGATGGGCGCCTGGACTCCCGATTCCGATACGCCGATCCTCCACGGTCAACGGGTCGCGGTCGTGGGCGGCGGCAACGTGGCGATGGACTCGGTGCGCACTGCCCGGCGGCTGGGTGCCAGCGAGGCGGCGATCGTCTACCGGCGCGGTCGCGAGGAGTTGCCGGCGCGGGCGGAAGAGGTGCACCACGCCGAGGCAGAGGGGGTGCGCTTCGAATACCAGGTCGCGCCGCTCGAGGTGCTCGGCGATGAGTCCGGCTGGGTGACCGGGCTCCGCTGCCAGCGCATGGACCTCGGTGAGCCGGACGATTCAGGCCGCCGGCGCCCTCAGCCGATCCCCGACTCCGAGTTCGTGATCCAGGCCGACATGGTCGTGGTCGCGATCGGCACGCGCAGCAACCCGCTGCTGACCTCAACGGCGCCCGATCTGAATGTCAACCAGTGGGGCTACATCGAGACTGATCCCCACGGCATGACCAGCATGCCGGGCGTCTTCGCCGGCGGCGATATCGTGCGCGGCGCGGCCACGGTCATCCTGGCGATGGGCGACGGCAAGCGCGCCGCCGCGTCGATCGCCTCGTACCTGACCGGAGTCTACCCGCCGCCCGCTCCGGAGCCCGCGGTCCCACCCAAGAGGCAAGCGTCGCGGTAGCGGCCGGGCCGCGGCACGTTCAGAACGGATTGCCCAGCGCGCCGCTCAGCGTCGCCACGGACAACAACCAGACCAGCGCGAGCACGGGTATGCCAACGATGATCAGTGCGATCCAGGCGATCGCGCCGCGAACGCCGGCCGACCTGCCAGCGATCACGATGCCGATGGGCGCAAGCAGAATCTCGGACAGCGAGATAAAGCCGAGCACGTCCAACTGCGGGCGCACCTGGTCGTACGGCGCGATTCCGTTCTCCACCAGCAGGGCGAGGACCCAATACGAAATCGGCACGACGAGCGCGATGAACGCGCCGATCACCACGCCCCGTCGGGACTTGACTGTCATAGCGACCAACCTCCTGAGCGCCCTGGACCTATCACGAAAGGGTGAAGCCCCCACCTCCCGGGCCTTCTTGTGGGGGCTGCCTGGATCAGCGACCGTTGAAGTGGCCGTTCCAACGGTTTCTGCTGACCAGGCCGAACTCGAGGCTCAACACCTCACTTCCGATTGCGAGAGTGCCGGTCGCCGGGTGACCAACCAACCGGAGGATCTGGACGAAGTTGAACTCGCCCGGCAGCCGCTCGTAGAACTGATCGGCCCACCGCTCGCGCTCGCCCGTGGTCGCGAGCTCGAGTGAGACCTCGACATCCACCTCGACTGCCGTGACGACCTGTGCGCAGTCAACGAAGACGTATGTGTAGACGTCCAGGATCGCGTTTCCCGAACCTGCCTTAAGGTTCGCCGCGATGTCAACGTCGGCGGGACCGTCGGCGATTCGGAATGTACCCTGCAGTCCAGCGTAGTCGTCGCTGGAGTCGACCGGCGTACCGTTGTCGCATCTCGCCGCGACCGCCGATTGCTCATACAGGAACAGACGCCTCTGGCCGTCCTGAACCGAGGCGAAAACGAACCCCCAGTCGCCGGCCCCGGTGTCGTCGGACACACCCCAGAAGGCCTGAGCGACGAACGCCACGCCGGAGTCGTTGGACACGTCTGCAGCCGCCGCTGGCATTGCAGGTACCAAGAGCCCGGCCAGCGCCACTAGCGCCAGGATCTTTCGTCGCATTGCACACTCCTTCAATGTCAGGCACCGCCGACGGCAGTAGCCCTGCGCTACGAATCCTGGCTGCCGTGGACTGCGGCGCGACTGCGGCGCGACTGCGGCGCGACTGCGGCGCGCGGAGAGGTTGGTGCATCCCGCACCGGGCGTGGTTGGTGTGGCGCCTGCCTGAGTTTGCGGCCCGGCTGGCGCAAACGAGCCGGGGTGCCTGAACGCTGCTGATCGCCGCGGCCCAGCGCCGCACAAGCTCCCGCGCAGCCAGCGTCGCCGTTGCCCTGTCGGGAGCGTGGAGCGAGCGCTTGCTGACCGCGTATCGAGCGCGATAATCCGGCCCGGGGAACGCTTGCCAACGAGAGGATCGGAGCGCACAGTGGCGGCAAGGAAGGTGCCACCATGCGGCGCTTGCTCAGTTGGATCGGGAAGATCGTGGCCGCTGCGTACGGTGGTCCTCTTATCGTGGACGTTGGCGATCCCGGCCTCGATCCTGTCGCCGCTGACACTTCCGGACCGCGGTGGGTCTACCGCGTCGGCGTACTTACGCCACTCGCGGTCCTCCTCCTCTTCCTCATACGTGTGCCGTGGCCGCTCGTGGCCGTCGTCGCGGCCATCCTTCTTCTGCCGATGGTCCTGAACCGGATCCTGGCATCGCGGCGTCTCTAGCGGTCGTCCGCCTGCGGTCTTCTCCTGATCCCGGCCGTGGCCGGAGGCGAGGGGCGCCGCGTTGGCGCCCTCGCCATCTGACGGTTCGCTACATCGCGACCAGCGTCTCCGCGGCGGCGCCATCGGCCGGTGCGTTGAAGGCGGCCGGCAAGCCATCCGGGCCGGTCTCAGCGACCGCCTGCGCCTCCTTCGCGTATTCCTTCTTGCCGCGCCCCGACAACATCTCCAGGCCACCGATGACGACCTCGGTCTTCCAGTGGCGGATACCGGCGTCATCGTCCCATTGACGCGTCTGCAGACGCCCCTCGACGTCGACCAGCTGCCCCTTGGAGAGGTGCAAGCGTCCAATTAGAAAGTCGCCGGTCGTGTCACCTTTGGCACTCCGCCCGCGCCGATGATCGCCAAGGCCGGGACGATTTCAGCCCGCGTAGTGGCTCAGGGCGTGTACGAGATCTTCGCCCACCCGGTGAAGACGCCGACGCCCACGTTGTTGGTGACTACGTAGGTGTAGGTGCAATAGTCGAGGCGCCCGTTCTGCGGCTCGCCTCGGGAGTAGCTAAAAACCCGCGTAAACGGTTCGCCGACCCACGGCGTGCCGTTCACCGTGACCTCCCACTCGTACGCCTGGATGACCCGGTTGCTGCCGAGATCGAGCCCTGGCGACGCCGCACCACTGCTGAAGTTAACGATCGTGAAAGTTCCGAGCGACTCGCAGACGAAATCGTATGTGATGCCTGACTTCGTATCGGCGCTCGCCGGCGCGGCCCCGAAAAGAGCGAGTCCTGCCACCGCAGCCACCGTCGCAAGTGCCATCCGAGGCTTCATAGGGTGTTCCTCCTTCTCACTGGGGGCGCCCGTCCCGCCCGTCGTCCGCGGGATTGTGGCGTGGGAGGGAAAGGCGCGTCAAGCCCCATGCGACCAGGTTGTGGTACTCGGTTCGCTTCGGCGCCTCGTTGCCGCGGAACTCGCTCGTTGCGACCACGAAGTTCTGCAACGTCGCAGACGACACTAATGACTGGTTCGCCCCGCCGGACGCTTGCGGACGAGCGGATCGAGGTGCACAGTGTGGGGAAGGAGGTGGCCCGATGGGGCGCTGGCTCGGATGGATTGGAAACGTCGTGTCGATGGCATTGGGTGGGGTCCGTCGTCGTGGACCCTGCCAACTCCGGCCTTGAGCTCGCGCCGGCTGATGCTGCAGCACCGCGATGGGCAGCGCGCACGGCGCTGCTTGCCCCGCTCGCCGTCCTGATCCTGATCCTTGTTAGAGTGCCGTGGCCGATCGTGGGAGCCGTCGCGGCCATCCTTCTCCTGCCGCTCGTGATCCATCGGATCCAGGTGCTGCGCGGCCGTTAGCACCGGGCAGAGGCGAAGGCGCTCAAACTAGCCACCCTCGCCCCTCTGCCCCGAGGCTACATCGCGACGAGCGCTTCCTCGGTGGAGCCGTTCGCCTCTGCGGCGATCCCTGCCGGGAGGCCATCCGGGCCGGTCTCAGCGACCGTCTGGGCCTCCTTGGCGTACTCCTTCTTGCCGCGCCCCGACAACATCTCCAGGCCACCGATGACGACCTCGGTCTTCCAGTGGCGGATCCCGGCGTCATCGTCCCATTGGCGCGTCTGCAAGCGCCCTTCGACGTCCACCAGTTGGCCCTTAGACAGGAACTGGCCGCAGATTTCTGCCAGCCGATCCCAGGCGACCAGGTTGTGGTACTCGGTCCGCTCCGGCGCCCCGTTGCCTCGGAACTCATTCGTCGCGACCACGAAATTCGCGACCGGCTTTCCGCTGGGCAGCGTGCGCAGCTCCGGGTCGCGCGTGAGGCGACCTACCAGAAACACCTTGTTCATCCGAACAACACTCCTCCTACCCGCTTCACGGGCTGACCGGTGCGCCGGGCGAGGCGGCCACCAGATATGCGGAGCGTAGGCAGCGGCGATTACACCGCCATTAGGCGAGGCTTACTGCGCGGCGTCCTGCACCGCGGAATAGGCGTCACGCCGCGAGAGACCGGACGCACGCAGGAGCTCCACGGTGGTCCTCGTGGTCAACCCGGCCGCGCCGGCGGCCGCCAGCAGCGCAGCGGTGTTCACCGGCACGCCCGCGGCGTCGCTCGCGACGATCCCGCTGATCACCACCGTGAACTCCCCGCGAGGTTCGGTCAGCGCAGAGGCGACCTCGGCCGGCGTCCCGGTCAAGACCTCCTCATGCACCTTGGTCAACTCGCGGCACAGCGCGACCGAGACGGTCGGCGCGACCGATGAGAGCTCCGCGAGCAGGGACCTGACGCGGTGGGGGGCTTCGAACAGCACCAGCGGCAGGCCCATGGCAGCGGACCCGGTCAGAAGACGCTGGAGCGCGGCACGGCGAGCGGAGGCGGGACGGGCCGGGAGGAAGCCACCGAACACGAAGCCAGGCGACTCAATCCCTGAAATCGCCACGGCGGCGGTGACCGCCGAGGGTCCCGGGACAACCTCCACCGCGGCGCCCGCCGCCCGCGCCGCCTCCACCAGCCGCGCACCCGGATCGGAGACACCGGGCATCCCCGCGTCGGTGGTCAGCGCCAGGGTCTCCCCCATCGACAGACGTCCCAGCAGGGCCGGCAGGCGTACAGCGGCGTTGTGGTTGTTGAAGGATGAGGTTGGCGTCCGTGCACCCACGTGACGCAGCAACCGAGTGGCGAGTCGCGTGTCCTCGGCGACCACCAGGTCGGCGCTGCGCAGCGCCTCGGCGGCACGCGGGGTGAGGTCGCCGAGGTTGCCGATGGGCGTGCCCACCACCAGCAGCCGCCCGTGTGCGGCCGCCACGGCGGTCAGGTCCCCCGCCGGGATCCGGGGCGCCGCCGCGGATAGAGGTGGTCGATCCCCGGCGTGCGCAGGCTTAACTTGGCGACCGGCGGCAGTTGCCGCTTGAACTCGTTGCGCGCTACCCGGTCCGCAACCCAGGCGACGAGCGCGGGATCCAGCCCGGCCTTCTCGCAGCGATCGACATTCCAGCGACGGTCGACCAGCGCGAACAGGACGCGATCCAGGTCGTCGTAGGTCGCGCCCAGCTCTCCTTCATCGGTCTGGCCCGGCCACAGATCGGCCGAGGGTGGCTTACCAACGATCTCGTCCGGCACACCCAGCCGTTCTGCTACGGCCCGCAGCTGGCTCTTGTACAGGTCGCCGATGGGCGCGATGGCGCAGGCCATGTCGCCGTACAGCGTGCCGTAGCCGAGCAGCGCCTCCGTCTTGTTGCCGGTCCCGGCCACGAGGGCATCGAACGCGGCCGATCGGTCGTAGAGCACGATCATCCGCTGTCGGGCCATCACGTTTCCGCGGCGCACGCGCAGCCCGGCCTCCTCGTCGTCGCTGACCAGGGCGAGCATCGGCTCGACCATGGGCGTGATGTCGACCAGCTCCGTCCGGCAGCCGAGCGCCTCCACCACGCTCAGGGCATCGGTCTCCGCGTCGAGCGAGGAGGTGCGGTACGGCATGCGCACCGCCAGCAGGTTGTCCGGACCGATGGCTCGCGCCGCGAGGTAGGCCACCGTGGCCGAGTCAACTCCTCCGGAGAGCCC
>JBDSIN010000243.1:0-7516 GCA_039917955.1 Candidatus Limnocylindria bacterium | reverse complement strand
TCGGCACCGGTGAGCACCAGCAGGTCACGATCCCCGATGCGCGTGGCGGTCAACTGGAGCTGTGGCCACTCCAGGTCGATGAGCTTCCCGTCGATGATGTCGAGCGTCGGGCGTCGCGCTCGGAAGTCGAAGAGGCGGTCACCGTCGAAGGTCGCGACCACGCGGCCATCGGCCGCCAACTGCTCGGCCGCGAGCGTGCCGGCGTTCCCGCCGTTGACCCAACCGTCGAGCGCGGCGACCAGGACGGGCGCGTCAGGCACGATCGATTCGTCGAGGTGGTAGAGCGGCATGCTCCAAGCATAGGCCGATGCGTGCAGGGAGGCCGCGGCGAGTCCCCCCGGTTCCAGGCGTGAACGAGACCTGCTCGACGGAGGGTGCTCCAGTACCGATGCGCCCGACTTATCTCGACAGCGTCAGACGGGCGTGAGGGTGACCTTGTACTCGCTGATCCTTGGATTGTCGACCTGGACGAAGAGCTCGACCCTGTACTCGCCGAGCGCGTCCTTGTCGACCTGTTCCGCGGCGTCGTCCAGGGCCTCCTTGAGATCCTTGCCCTTGCCCTTCAGCGGACCCTTCATGATCATTCCTTTCTGGTGGGGAGAGGAGCCACGTTACTCCGGTGTCGCCCCACGGACAACTGAATTCTGGTCGCGAAGGACAAGCTCGCGGTCGAGGTTGCGTCCCTCCTCCTTCCGCGCCGCAAGGTGGTCACCGAGGCTCGCGGCGAGACTCTTCTCGAGCAGCTCGATCACGCGGAGCTCGCCGGCCAGCGGAGCGTCGTCCTGTCGGAGAGCGTCGGCCGCACCCCAGAGACGCGCCGCCTCGTCGAAGCGCCCGACGCTGGCACGGACACCGGCCAGTCCAAGCAGGCACTCAGCACTCGCCCGATCATCGGGCAGCCCTGCATAGATCCTGAGGCTTTCGCGCAATAGGTCTTCCGCGCGTCCGAAGGCACCGTCGAGGAGGGCCACCTCACCGAGGACGCACAGCGCGGCTGCTTGATGCAGCGCGTCGCCGAGCTCGTTCGAGAGTGCCAGGCACTCCTCGAGCGCCTCCTGCGCATGTTGGTGGTCCCCGGCTGCGAAGGCCGCTTCGCCCAGGTTGTAGGCGGAGTCCACCACCAGGAGCCGATCGCCGAGCGTTCGGCGCAGCGCCAGCGCCTCGGTGGAGAGCGCCTGTGCGAGCCCGTGCTCTCCGCTTGCAGCGGCCACGTACGCCTGGAGCTGCACGACGGCCGAGGTCGTGCGCGCATCGCCGAGCGCAGCGGCGACAGTGCGAGCTTCGTCGGCGAGCGGGCCCGCACGGTCGACCGCGTCGCGGATGAGCTCGATGTTGGCCAACTCGCAGAGTGAGAAGACGACCTCGCGCTCGTGCCCCGTATCCCTGAAAAGCGTGTTCGCCTCGCGGGCGAGCGGACCAGCAGCGTCGTAGTCATGCTGCGCCATCGCCTGCCGAGCAGCCGTCCAGACGGCGAACGCTCGTACGTCCGCTGGAACGGCGCCCGGTAGTGAGAGACCCTGCTCGAGCCAGCGGCGCGCCTCTGTCACATGGCCGTGCGCGCGCCAGAATCGACCGAGCGACGACACGATGCCCAGCCCAAGCGGGACTTGCTCCGAGTGGAACGCGTACTCAAGCGCTGCGCGCACGTTGTCGAGCTCGAGCTCGATGCGTATGAGCCAGCCAGCCTGGTCTACGCCCTCGAGACCCGACTCGGCGCGTTCGGCAAGCTCGGCGAAGAAGGCTGCGTGCCGCTGGTGCAGCCCGCCTGCATCCGGGTTGGCGTCCAGGAGCTCGCGCGCATGCTCATGCACCGTCGCGAGCATCTGAAATCGGGGATCGATCCCCGCGACCGCCTCGCGTCGGAGGAGCCCCATATCCATGAGCTCTGAGAGATCTCCGACGAGGTTTTCGGTAGGCTGTCCGCACACCGTCTCGATCGCGCCGAGCGTGGCTCCACCGCGGAAGACTGCCAGTGACGCGTAGAGCGCACGCTGGGCGGGACTCAGCAGCAGGTAACTCCAGTCGATCGTCGCGCGCAGGGTGCGTTGTCGGTCAGGTGCGTCGCGCCGGCCTCCCGTCAAGACGCCGAGAGCGCGATCGAGCCGACTGAGGAGCCCTTCAGGCCCGAGCGCTGGCATACGTGCTGCCGCAAGCTCGATCGCGAGGGGAAGGCGGTCCACGCGATTGCAGATCTGCCTGAGGACCGCACGGTCGGCGTCCTCCTCCCGGAACGTGGGATCGGCTGCAGATGCGCGCTCGAGGAAGAGCGTGACAGCATCGTCGTCCGGAAGCGGCCCAACCGCCACGACCTTCTCGCCGGAGATGCGCAAAGGTCCACGGCTCGTCGCCAGGACGACCAGGTCGGGAGCGCGCTGCAGGAGGAGGCCGAGATCTGTCGCTGCGGCTGCCAGGTGCTCGAGGTTGTCGATCACGAGCAGAATCCGCCTTCCGCTCAGCGCCTCCGCCAGCGTCTCGACTCGCGGCCGCGCCGTCGAGTCCCGGACGCCCAGCACGCGCGCGATTTCCGCCAGCACGAGGTCCGGGTCATTGATCGGAGCGAGTGAGACGAGGTAGACCCCGTCACGGAAGTCCGGCAGCGCGTTTCTCGCCGCCTCGAGGGCGAGCCGCGACTTTCCCGTTCCGCCGGTCCCCGTCAAGGTCAGCACCCGCGCGTCGCCGGCGGTGAGCATGCCTGCAATGGCCGCCAACTCGTTGTCTCGCCCGACGAGCGGCGTGGGACTGGCGGGAAGGTTGGTCGCGAACAGCGTGCGGAGCGCTGCGAAGTCGCGCTCGAGCCCGGGAGCGAGAAGCTGGAACAGGCGCTCCGGGCCAGGGAAGTCCTTCAACGCGTAGACCCCGAGGTCGAGTGTCTCGGCGCCCGTCTCGGTGACGATCTCCCGTGTCGCCTCCGAGACGACCACCTGGCCCCCATGGGCCACCGAGCAGATCCGGGCCGCGCGAACGACGTCGATGCCGACGTAACCCTCGCTGCCGCGCTCGGGCTGTCCCGTGTGAATGCCGATCCTGACGCGCACCTCCACCCCGCCGGGCCAGGGCTCCGCGGCGAGTTGTCGCTGCATCTCGGCGCCGGCGTTCACGGCGTCGTGGGCGCTCTGGAACGCGACCATGAAGGCGTCACCCTGCGTGTCCACCTCTCGTCCGTCGAACCGAGAGAACACGCTCCGCAAGAGACGCCGGTGGTTCTCCTGGACGCCGGCATAGAGGGGGCCGAGCAGGCGAAGGAGCTGCGTCGAGCCCTCGATGTCCGTGAATAGGAGGCTGACGGTTCCCTCAGGGAGGTCGCTGCGCGGACGGCCGGGAGCTATCATGGGCTGAGTGTACGAGCCCCGCGTCGAGTGGAGCGACCGTCGAGTGGAGCGACCCGACAGGATGTCCTCAGCCCTGCGCCGGTCGTGATACGCTCAACGAGCACCGCGGGTCAAGCCTCTGCAAGGTCAGACGCTTGACTCGAGCGCAAGTACGTTGGGGTGTGGCCAAGCGGTAAGGCGCCTGACTCTGGATCAGGAGATCGAAGGTTCGAATCCTTCCGCCCCAGCCAATCCCGCGCTTGGCGGTCGCGCGGGCCGTCGCGTCTGTTTCGGCCTCAGTTCCGAAAGTCTCGCGCCGCGCAGTTCGGCCAGGAGCGCCTCCTGTGCTGCGAAGAAGGTGTCATGCACCGCGCACTGCTCTCCGCCCGCTGACCGGCAGGCACCGTCGCGCAGGACGCAGCTCGTGCGCCGGCTGTCGCCCTCGACCGCCTCGATGATCTCCAGCAGCGCGATCGTGTCAGCCGGGCGCGCGAGTCGGTAGCCACCGGTCCTCCCCGGGCGGGCCTGGACGAGCTCGGCGCGCGCCAGGTCGCCGAGCACTTCGGTCACGAACCGGGCCGGGATGGTGACCTCCTCGGCCAGGGCGCGTGCGCTGCGCACCTCGCCGGGTGGGAGCGCGGACAGCGCGAACATGGCGCGCACCGCGTAGTCGCCCCGTCGGGTCAGCTGCAGCCGCATCGGATCACGCGCATCGGTTCGTCGTCGTCACCTCTATGGACAATGGTTCCCGGCGCGACACCGATTGGATGGGGCCAAAGGTCCCGGCCGACTCGGGACATTCGGCCCGTGGCCCGCGCCGGCCCGCCGGAGAAACTCCACACTGACTTGGTGCGAGTTTATCCCACCATCTTTTTGGGAGGGTGACATGCGGAGCAACTTCCGGCTAATCGCGATCGGTGCAATCGTCGTCAGCCTTGTCGGCGGAATCCTCATCGGCCGCTTCAGCGGCGGCCTGGGCGGCGGCGGCGCGCTGGCCGAGATCGCCGCGGACCGCGGCCTCACCGTCGAGCAGGCGACCGGCGCGCTGAAGGCATTCACCGCGCCGGGCGAGTGGGACCCATACGTCATGGTCTCATCGGGCGGGCATTCGGGCCAGCTCCACCTGATCGGCGTGCCGTCCATGCGTCTGCTCAAGACGATCCCGGTCTTTACTCCCGAGTCGTGGTCAGGCTACGGCCAGGGCGCGGACTGGGGTGAGACGATCCTCTCCGAAGGATCCAGCGACAAGCAGGCCCGGCAGTTGGCCTGGGGCGATACGCATCACCCCGCCCTGTCGGAGACCGGGGGCGCCTACGACGGGCGCTTCATCTATATCAACGATCGCGCCAACGGGCGCCTGGGGATGGTTGATTTGCGCGACTTCAAGGTGAAGCAGATCCTGGATCTCCCCAACATGCAGACCAGCCACGGCGGCGTCTTCGCCACTCCGGACACCGAGTACGTGCACGTCTCGAGCATGACCCCCATGCCGCAGACCGATAACGGCTACGCTCCCCTCGAGGACTATGCCGATGACTACCGGGGCATCTCGAGCTGGGTGAAGATCGACCCGGAGACCGGTCGCGGCGTCCTCGATGAGAGCTTCCAGATCGAGCTCCCGCCGTACACCCAGGACCTTGCCGATGCCGGCAAGCTGGTGAGCGACGGCTGGGCGTTCATCAACAGCTACAACAGCGAGATGGCGGTCGGCGGCAACATGGAGGGCGGCGACCCGATCGAGGTCGGCGCCTCGCAGGGCGATTTCGACTACCTGCACATCATCAACTGGAAGAAGGCCGCCGAGGTGGCCGCTCAGGCGGGCAAGACCGAGATGCGCAACGGCATCCGGGTCATTCCGCTCGACACGGCGATCGAGGAGGGGATCCTCTACTTCGCCCCGGAGCCGCGCAGCCCACACGGCGTCGACGTCGATCCGACCGGGAACTACATCTCGGTCGGTGGCAAGCTCGACCCGAACGTCACGATCTACGACATCGAGCTGATCAAGCAGGCGATCGCCGACGAGAACTTTGACGGGACCGATGCGTACGGCGTCCCGGTGCTGAAGTTCGACGCGGTGGTGGCCGGCCAGGTCGAGGTGGGCCTCGGCCCGCTGCACACCCAATACGACGGTCGCGGCAACGGCTACATCAGCCTCTTCCTGGACAGCGCCATCGCCAAGTTCAGCCTGGGGCCGAAGGCCGGCATCCCGGAGGACGAGGCCTTCCAGCTGCTGGACAAGGTCCAGGTCAACTACAACATCGGTCACCTGGCGGCGACCGAGGGCGACACCGTGGCCGCCGACGGCCAGTACCTGGTGGCGCTCAACAAGTGGTCGGTCGACCGCTTCCCGAACATCGGCACGCTCAAGCCGCAGAACTTCCAGTTGATCGACCTGACCGACGAGAAGATGAGCGTGCTCGCCGACATGCCGGTCGGCTTCGGCGAGCCGCACTACACCCAGATCATCAAGACCGAGCGGCTGGTGAACGCGATTGAGGCGTACGATCCAGGCACAGACCCTCTCACCTTCGAGCGCTCCGCAGTGGCCATTGCCGCGGGGGAAGAGCGCGTCGAGCGCGAAGGGAACACCCTGCACGTGTACGCGACCGCCGTGCGCAGCCACTTCACCCCGGACATTATCCGGGCGAAGGCCGGTGACCATGTCGTGATGCACTTGACCAACATCGAGACGCTGCCGGATGCGACGCACGGGTTCGCGATCCCCGGTTACAACATCCAGGTAAGCCTCGATCCGGGCGAAGTGGTCACGGTCGAGTTCGACGCGGACAAGACTGGGTCGTTCGCCTTCTACTGCACAGAGTTCTGCTCGGCACTGCACCTTGAGATGCAGGGCTGGCTCCTGATCGAGCCGTAAGGCCGATATCCTGATCCGGGCTGCCGTTGACCGTCGACGGCGGCCCGGATACCTACCGTCACATGCTTGGAGGTCATGGATGAAGTTTCCCGTTCGCGCGCTGGCCCTGGTCGGCGTCCTGGTCACCGCAACCGTGCTCGCTGCATGCAGCAGCAGCAGCAGCCCCACTCCATCCTCGACGAGGGTCGAGATCTCGGCCACGGAATTCATGTTCGACCCGGACCCGATCGTCGTTCCGGCGAACAAGGTCGTCGAGATCGTGCTGGCCAATGGTGGGGTCGTGGAGCACGACCTGACCATCGATTCCCTCGGCTTCGCCCTGAAGGTCGCCATCGGCGAGACCAAAACCGGCCAGATCGGTCCGCTGGAGCCGGGAACCTACGAGGTTTACTGCGCGGTCGTCGGTCACAAGGAAGCCGGCATGACCACCACCCTAACGGTCCAGTAGATGGGCGCAGCCACCCCGGGTGTTGGTCCGATCACCCGATCCGGGTGGCGTACGTGGCTGGGCGGCGGGCTCGGACCGCCGCTCGCCACGCTGCTCGGTTCGGCGATCCTGCTGGTCGCCGCGGTCGTTCCGGTCTGGATCTCCCAGCTTCGGGCGCCGCAGTATCCCAAGGGCCTGTGGCTATGGGTCTACGGCGGCCGCGTTGACGGCGACCTTCGCGAGATCAACGGTCTGAATCACTACATCGGGATGCGGACCATCGATCCGGCGAACGTGCCGGAGTTGATCCTGTGGGCACCGATGATCATCGGGCTGTCGCTGGCGCTCAGCCTGGCCGTCTTCCAGCGCGGATGGTTCGGGCGTTTGGCGCTCATCGGGCTTTGGCTCGCACCGCTGGGCATCCTGGCCGATATCCAGCGCTGGCTGGCGACCTTTGGACTGAATCTCGACCCGCAGGCGGCGCTGCGGCTCGATCCGTTCATCCCGTGGGCAATCGGTCCCACCGAGGTCTGGAACTTCGACGTCCTGGCCTTCCCCGGTCCGGCGCTCGTCCTGCTGCTGGTGGTGGCGCTGCTCGCGACGCTCGCGCGGAGGCTTCCGCTCCCGTCGCGGACCGTGCAGCTGGCCACCACCGTGGCCGCCCTGGGCGGCGTTGCCCTGCTGGTGGTGCTGGTGGCAGTGCCGTCGCTCCGTCCGGCGGGCGAGGCGGAGAGCGGCGGCAACGGCTCGCCGGTGGCCGGATCCTTCGATCTGCGGGCGGCGGTGGCCTCCGCCGAACCGGGCGCGACGGTCGTCGTCCCGGAGGGGACCTACCGCGTCAACCTGGAGATCGACCGGCCGCTCACCCTCGTCGCCGAAGGTGAGGTGGTCCTCGACGGCGGA
>JBDSIN010000242.1:0-6872 GCA_039917955.1 Candidatus Limnocylindria bacterium | reverse complement strand
CGCCGGTGGGACCATCCAACGGCTCGAGCCTGGCGCCTGCAGGGAGTCCAAGGCTCGGCAGCGGCGCAGTCGAGGTGGTCGAATTCGCCGACTTCCAATGCCCCGGATGCGCCGTGGTGGCGCCGCTATTGGCCCAACTCGCCCGGGCCGACGAGATGACCCTCGTCTCGCGCTACTTCCCGCTCGACGGTATCCACCTCAACGCGGACGCATCCGCCCGCGCTGCGGCGGCAGCTCACGTGCAGGATTCGTTCTGGCCGATGTCGGAGGCCATCTATGCCAGCCAGTCAGCGTGGAAGGATCTCGGCCCCGCCGATGCCGACGTGTTCTTCGCCGGCCTGGCGGATCAGCTCGGCCTGGATGTCACGGCATGGCAGACCGCGTACGCGTCGAGCGAGACGTCCGAAACGGTTGACGCCGACCGCCATGCTGCACGCGACCTCCACCTGAACAGCACGCCGACGCTGTTCATCGGTGGGAAGCTCTATGACGGACCGATGAGCATCGACGCGATTCGATCGGCGCTGGCGGAGGCGTCCGCCGAAGGGTAGCGCCCACCCGGGCGATATCGGTACCGGGTACTTCCGGGCGATGGTGGGGTCCGGGTGGGATTGCTACGGTCCACGGCGATGGCATCCACCGCCCGGGAGGCCGACGCGCTGCCGCTGTCCCGCGCGCCTCGCGCCGGGATCCAGTACCGCGCCCGGCGCCTGCTTCGATGGGCGGCGCGCGCACACATCCTGCGCGACAACTTCGTGGTCTACACCGCGGCATTGGCGCCGGTCGCTTTCGCGGTGGCGCTGGTCTCTGAGGTTGCGGCCGATCTGCCGGTCGTCCTCATCGTGTCGCCTGTCTGCGTTGGGATCCAGGTCCTGCTCAGCCTCGTGCCACAGCGCGCTCGCCTGCTGGGCCCGCTCGGCTGGTCCTTCCTGCGCCTGACAGTGACGCTCGCGTTCATCACCGGGCTGGCGCTGACGGTCGGCGGTCCGACCCGGCCGCTGCTGGCCCTTTACCTCCCGGTGGTCGTCGCCGCCGCCGCGCTTGGCACGGCCCAGGCCATCGTCATCGGCGGACTTGCAGCACTGTTCTACCTGGCGCCGCAAGTGGCGCACCTGGAGAGCCAGGCGGTCCTTGGCCTGCGGGGTATCGCGCTGGCCGGGGCGAGCATCCTGGTTGCGGTCGGCATTCGGCGCCTGGTGGTCGCAGTGGAGCAGAAGACCCGCCAGCTCAGATCGGCCATGGTCTCCGAACGCAGGCGCTCGCGGCAGATTGCCGGCATGGAGGCGGTGAGCCATATCCTCGTAACCGAGGGGTCGGGGGAGCAGGGTCTTGACCAGGCACTCGGCGTTCTCGCCACCCAATTCCGCTACCGCTTTGTGACGATCTACCTGCTCGGAGACTCGAGACTGCGGCTGGCTGCCCAGCGCGGATACGAGGCGCCGCCCGAATCGCTCGATGGCACCCAGGGAGTGATTGGGCGCGTGATGCGCACCCACGAGCTCGCGTTCGTTCCAGACGTGACGCGCGACCCTGATTACATGCTCGTCCATGCCGAAGTGAAGAGCGAGATCTGCGCGCCGCTGATCGTGGACGGCGAGCTGCTGGGCGTCCTGAACGTCGAGGCCAGGTCAACGCTCGATCGGGCCGACCGCGATGTGGTGGCGACCATCGCCGACCGCATGGCCACCGTGTTGGCCCTGGGGCGCGAGCGGCAGGCGCTGGCCGAGCGGGTCGCGGTCTTCCGTGCGCTGAACGAGTTCAACACGATGGTGAGCGGGGAGCTCGAGCTCGGCCGGCTGTCAGCCGCAATGATCGAGGGCGTGGGGCGCGTGGTGGCCGCGGATTTCGTGGCCCTCACCGTGCTCGACCGCGAGAGCGGCCGCTACCTCCTGCGCTCGGTCAACGACCCGGATCAGTCGCTCATCGGACGGGAGATTCGTCCCGGCGAGGGGCTTGCCGGTCGTGCCATCCGCGACCGCGTGGCGGTCTTCGACGATGCCTACGCCCATGGCAGCCTGCCGGCCGCCTTCCAGGATGTGGCCACGCCATTGAGCCTGTCCGGCGTAGGGATTCCATTGGTGCGCGATGGCGTGGTGGTGGGTGCCATCTCCATCGCGCGACGTACCCCCGCAGCCGCGTTCCGCCCGATCGAGCTCGAGGCCATGCAGCTGCTCGCGGGGCAGGCCGCCCTGGTTGTCGCCAACGCGTTTCTGCATGCCGAGGTGGAGGAGTTGGCCGTGCGCGACCCGCTGACCGGCCTCTACAACCGGCGCCACTTTGACGCGGCCCTCGAGCGGACCATCGCCCGCTGGCGCCGCGTCTCCCTTGCTGAACGGAAGCCGGTTTCGGCGATCATGTTTGACCTCGATCACTTCGGCCAGTTCAACAAGAGCTTTGGCCACCAGACCGGCGACCAGGTGCTGAAGGCGTTTGCCGGCGTGTTGCGCGACCGCTTCCGGGCCTCCGACCTGCTGGCCCGCTTCGGTGGTGAGGAGTTTGTCGTGATCCTGGAGCAGACCACGCGTGACGAGGCCGCCGTCATTGCCGACCAGGTGCGGGGCATGCTCGCTCAGCAGCGGGTGCTCAGCGACGATGGCGAGCTCCTAACCGTGACCGTGTCGGCCGGCTGCGCACAGCTCAATGATGCCGAGCCGACTCGTGAGCAGCTGCTGCGCACCGCGGACGTGGCCCTCTTCATGGCCAAACGCGCCGGGCGCGACCGGGTCGTCGCGGCCTGATCCCGGCCTCCGCTACTGGGCGAGCTTCTCCGCCAGCCAGCCGATCGCCAGCGGATACCGCCACTCGATGTTCGAGTGGGTACCGTCGAAGAGTTCGAAGTGGACCGTCGGCTCCCCGATGCCCAGTTTGGCGAGCTCGCCTCGGAAGGCGATCGCCCCAAGGTCGAGGTTGAACTCGTCGCTGCGCCCGGCATCGATCCAGATCCCCCGCATCGAGCGCAGCGCCTCGGCGTGCAGCGGCGCCATGCGCACGGGGTCCCACGCCAGCCACCGGTCCCAGACCTCCGGCACCAAGCGGCCGGTATCGGTCTCGAAGGGAAGCCGAACCGCGCCGTCGGCATCGGCCGAGTAGCAGGCGGCCATGCACCAGGCGTTGAGCAGCAGGTCGTCGCCGCTGCGGACGCGCCCCGCCCGCCCCCGAAGGTCGGCCCAGAACCGCTCGTAGCTGCCGTTGTGCTCGCGGGCCAGGGCGCGCGCCGCACCGGAAAACTCGGGGAGGTAGCAGACCTCGAAGAGCGCGTCGCCGGCGTGCGTGGCAAGCGCACCGAACAGCTCGGGGCGCAGCATCGCGTTGACCATCGCTCCATAGCCGCCGCTGCTCTTGCCGGCCAGCCCCCGGTGCTCCGGGCGCGCCAGGGTCCGATACTGCGCGTCAACGAACGGCACGATCTCGTCACACAGGTAGGTGTGGTAGCGGCCAGTCCCCGGCGAGTCGACGAACTGGCTGCCGCCCAGGCGGGTCCAGGCATCGACGTGGACCACGATCGTCGGTGGCGTATCGCCTCGGGCGAAGAGGTCGTCGATCGCCTCGAGCGGATTCGGTCGGAAAGCTCCCCGGTTGTGCCACATGTCGACCTGGCCGGTGAGCCCCTGCAGGCGGTAGACGGTCGGATACCGTCGATCGAGATCGGCGTCGTAGCCGGGCGGCAGGTACACGAGCAGGGGACGACGAGGCGGGTCGCCGAGCGGATTGTCGGTCAACGCTTCGGAGCCGAAGACGTGCTCATCGACACGTCCCGCCCAGGCGTGATCCCACGGCGGACCGATCGGTTCTCGATCGGTCACGCCGTTTCCCCCGCGATCTCAAAGGCGCGCAGCCGCCGGATGGCGATCAGCGTGGCGATCACCAGCACCACGCCCGCCACGACAGTTGCCGTGCCGACCGGCAGCGGCGCGTCGAAGACCGTCTTGGGGGCGTCGGCGAACGCATCGGCGAAGGCGAGGGTGACCTGTCGCACGCTGAACGTTTGCGTGCCGACGAACAGCCCGGCCAGCAACCCTTCCCAGATGAGCACATAGGCCAGCCCGAACACGAGCGCCCGCGAGGTGATCAGGCTGAGCGCCAGGAAGACCGCGGTGTAGATCAGCGAGCCGATGGCGGCGGCTCCGACGAAGCCGAGCACCAGGCCGTCGCCGAGCCCGCCGGCGCCAAGCAGCCCGGCTGCGAGCATCGGACCGCAGGTGAGGGCAATGGCACACGCCGATGCGACGGACAGCTTGGTCAGGACCACGGTGCGCCGGTTGATCGGCTTGGCGAGCAGGAAGACGGCGGTTCCATCCTCGATCTCGGCGCCGATCGCGCCGGTCCCGAAGAGGAGCGCCACCAGCGGCATCAGCGTGGCAGCGCCCAGGGTGTTCAGCAGCCCCGCCGTGAAGCGGAGGGCACGCGTCTCCTCGCCGGCGAGCCGGAAGATGCCGGCGACCAGTACCAGCACTCCGCCGAGCAGGAGCAGCAGCAGCGTTCGTCGCCGGCTCAACAACTGCCGCAGGGTGATCCGCGCAATGACGCCGTTCATCGTCGGACCAGGTAGCTGAAGACCGATTCGAGCGACTCGTCGGTGGGCAGCAGTTCGTGGAGGCTGATCTGCGCCCGACGAGCCACGCCGCTGACCGCCCGGCTGAAGGCGCCGAAGTCGGTCGATCGGACCGTCAGCAACCCGCCGTCCAGCGCCGCTCCTGCAATGGTCGGTTCGCGGAGGAGTTCAGCCGCCAGCGCCCGGTCGTCGGATGAGCGGACCGTGAAGGTGTGCGGCCGATCCGTCATCAGCCGGCGAATCTCGCGGAAGTCGCCCGACGCAGCGAGCCTGCCGGCCACGATGACCAGCACGCGATCGGCGAGCCGCTCGACCTCCTCGAGGATGTGCGACGAGAAGAGGATGGTGCGACCCTCGGCCGCCATGCCCTGCAGGAGCGCCATCATGTGCAGCCGCTGGCGGGGGTCCATCCCGTTGAACGGCTCGTCCAGGAGCAGGATCGACGGGTCGTGGACGAGTGCAGCGGCCACCTTGGCCCGCTGTCGCATCCCCTTGGAGTAGGTCCCGATGGCACGGTCCGCCGCGTCTTCCAGCTCCACCATGGCGATGGCGCGCGCCGCCGCCGCATCCGCTGCCGGGCGGTCCATTCCCTGCAACCGGGCGTTCGCCGCGGCAAACTGACGGGCGGTCAGGAATGGGTAGACCGCCTCATGCTCGGGCACCAGTCCGATACGGCGGTACATCTCCGGGTGGCGCCACGACGGCTCTCCGGCGACCGTCACGCTTCCGGACGAGGGAGCCAGGAAGCCGCCGATCATGTGCAGGAGGGTCGACTTGCCGGCGCCGTTCGGTCCCAGCAGTCCGGTTACGCCGCCCTCGAGCCGGAAGCTGATGTCGTTGACTGCCACCACGTTGCCGTACCAGCGAGAGACGTTGGCGAGCTCCACCGCAGCGCTGCCCGTATGCCGCTGCTCCTGCTCGCTCACGCCGCCATCCTCCGATATCGCCAGACCACCGCGGCACCGGCGATCAGTGCGATCGCCACCGCCTCCAGCCCGAAGATCGGCAGCGGCAGCCGACTGGCCGTGACCCCCGAATCGGCGACCGATGCTCCGAGCAGCCAGTCGCGCGTGCCGTCGAGTGCCACGAACGGGTTGATCAGCGGCGCCCAGCGCGACACGTTGCCGGTGGTCGCCTCGGCGAGGATCGCGCCGACCGCGGTGGCCACGATGAAGACCGCGATGATCGCCCCGGTGGCATACGCGCGGCGCGGCGTCCAGGCGGCGATCGCCAGCCCGAGCGCCGCCAGCGGGATGGCGTAGATGATCGGTGCGCCGAGTACCTGCGCCAGGTTTCCGAACTGGTCACCCAGCGCGGCCACCAGGTCGGCCGAAACGAGCACCGATCCGAAGAAGAGGACCAGCATCGGCGCCACCGCTAGCACGAACAGCGCCGCTGCCAGCGCGCCCAGCTTGGCGAGCGCGTAGTCGCTCCGCAGCAGGGCATGGCTGAAGTAGAGCGACAGGACGTGGTTCCGCTGGTCGGAGCTGACCAGCTCGGGTGCCTGAGCGGCGAGGAAGAGAGCAAACACGATCTGCATGTCCCACAGGTAGTTGTCGTAATTGAATGGGGAGGCTCCGCCGGGCACGATGGCCGACACGGCCGCGGCGACCGCGGCTGGGACGATGGCAATGAGGGTGATCCCCCACGGGACGAGCTTGGCCTTTCCGCTGCGTCCCAGGCCGAACGCGGCGCGCAGGCTCGCCGAGAAGAGGGCGAGCACCGCTGCCCGACGGCCGAGACGCTCGCCGGTGTAGCCGCGGTAGCCGAGGTCATAGATCGCGCCCGTGGCGCTCTCGCGCGGGACGACCGCGGGGTCACGCAGGGTCATCGGTCCGTCCTTGGGTGCGGAACAGGTCTTCGAGCCGATGTCGCCGCTGCTCAAGCCGGGTCAGCGACAGGCCGAGGTCGTCGATCGCGTCGCGCACGAGGTCGTAGGGTCGTTCATCGGGGCAGTCGACCAGCACGCTGCGGCCGTCGGCCCGCGCGTCCACCCCGGCAGCCACGAGGCGCTCGGCCAGAAGATCGGCTCCGTCCTCGACCTCCACGCCGAGGGTGCCGGTGTGCTCGACGAAGCTCGCGATCGGCGCCGCGCGGAGGAGCTTCCCTGCGTCGATCGCCAGAAGGAAGCTGCAGACCCGCTCGATCTCGCCGAGCAGGTGGCTGGCCACCACCGTCGCGATCCCAAACTCAGTCCCGGTGCGGTGCACCAGGTCGAGCATCTCGTCACGCCCCGCCGGGTCGAGTCCGTTGGTCGGCTCGTCGAGGAGGAGCAGCTTGGGGTCGTGCACGATCGCCTGCGCCAGCTTCACTCGCTGCT
>JBDSIN010000241.1:0-7335 GCA_039917955.1 Candidatus Limnocylindria bacterium | reverse complement strand
GGACCGGCCGCCGCTCGCCACGCCGCATACCGGAAGTCCTCGCCCTTGCCCGCGTTGCGCGTCGCGACGTGAACTGCCAGCCGCGTCGCCCAGACCGCCACCAGCACGAGAACGAGCGTCTTCCGCGCCGCCCAGCCGTCCGGGGTCAGCGACCAGTAGACGACGGCCTGCAGCAGGAAGGCGGGCCCCCACGCCACGTCCACGATGCTCGAGTTGCGGAGCGGCAGGCTGACCAGCCAGACCCCGACCATGAAGCCAAGGCCAGCTGTCAGCGCGACCAGTAGTGGGATGAGCATTGCCCCCGAGTTTCGCCGATCCCTCCTGGTCGCGCCACCGCGCGCAACCCCCGCGCCCCAAGGTCCTCCCCGCCCCCGGTACCACCGGACCACCCGCGGGCGTAATCCGCGGCGACTCCCCTCGTTCTGTTGTTGTCATCGGGCGCGCCGCGCCCAGCATTCATACGAGGGAGCAGCACGCACCATGGACAAGCACTCCGACCGGGGACGCATCTTCCGCACCCTGACCAGCACCGCCACGACCGCGCTCGCCGCGCTGTTCATGGTGGGCGCCATCACCTTCGGTGCATCGGTCCTGCGACCGATGTCGGCCGATCACGACGCCGACGCCACCACCGCCCAGGTTGACGAGGGGACGGCGGGCAACGGCGGCAGCGACGCCGATGCCGACAAGCCGTCCGGCGACACCGACAAGCCTGACGGCGCCGCAGCGAACTTCGACGAGGCGAAGGACCTTCCCGATTGGCAGCCATCCGACAAGACGCCGACGCCCGAGCCGACCGAGAAGCCGGTCGAGCTCAAGCCAGCCGAGCCCAAGCCGGTCGCCCCGAAGGCGATCGAGAAGCCGGCGCCCAGCGGCGACCTGCAGCTCGAGGCCTTCGTCAACGCCGATACCGGCAAGATCGTGGTCAAGTGGACCGCTTTCGGCGGCGACTTCGAGAAGTACAAGCTGATGCGCTCGCGCGACGCCACCGTGTCCTGGCCGGGTGGCGAGGACGACGAGCTGGTCGGAGTCATCGGTCCGGACGAGGCGACCAAGTTCTTCGACAGCGGTGCCCCGTGCGGCGAGGAGCTGCACTACCGCGTCTTCGCCGTGAGCCACGGAGAGGCCGGGTACGTGGTCAAGGCCGCCAGCAACGTGGACGGTGTCTTCAAGGAGTGCTCCGCCCCGCCGGCCGAGCCGAAGGCGCTGGCCTTCGAGGTGGTCCAGGGTGCCGACGGCATCAAGCTGGCCTGGGAGGCCTGGGGAGCCGATGGGTTCGCCGCCTACAAGGTCGTGCGATCGGCCACGAACGCGAATCCGCTCTACCCGCTGAACGACGGGACCGAGCTGATCGGTGTGGTCGGTGATCCGGGAAGCACCTACTTCGTGGACACCAGCGTCGAGCCGGGACAGACCTTCACCTATCGGGTCCTCGCGATGGGATCCGGACCGGATGGCTGGTACGTCCTGGGCCTGACCGCGGCCGTGACGATCACGGTCGAGTAGAGGCCGATGGCGTGCAGCGGTGGGGTGACGGTCGGCGGCATGAACAGTACTGCCGTCCGGTTGCCCCGCCGCACCACCCTGCCTAGCCTCAGCAACCGATGGATGGGCCGAACAACGGCAGCCGCATGGATCGTGACCGGGAGCGGACCCTCGTGGACCGCGCCCGGTCCGACGCTGCCGCGTTCGGCGAGCTGTACGACTTCTACCTGCCACGCATCTTCGGATTCGTACAGCGGCGGGTACGGGAGCGTTCCGTGGCTGAAGATCTGACCGCAACGACCTTCCAGCGCGGCCTGGAGGCGATCCGCTACCGCGACTTTCGCAACGACGCGTTCGGCGGCTGGCTCTACCGCGTCGCCTCCAATGTGGTGGTCGACCACGTTCGCCATGGACGGCGGCTGGTCGAACTGTCCGGGACCGATGTCGACGGGGGAGGCGGCGACGCCTTCGCCGCGGCACTCGACCGCGACGAGCTGCGACGGGCGATGAGCGGCATCTCCGCCGCCCACCGCCAGGTGCTGGCCTTGCGCTTCTACGATGACCTTTCGGCCGAGGAGGCCGCCGCGGTGCTGGGCTGCTCGCGAGCCACGTTTGCGGTGAAGCTGCACCGCGCGCTGGCCGCCCTCCGCGGCGCGATGGAGCTGGACCGGCCGCACCGCGCGCCGGCCGCCACTGAGGCACGGGAGACGATCGATGCCATCTGACGACCGCTTCGCAGATCGTTTCGCAGACCTCGAGCGCGACCTGGCCGCTGCCGGCGACCGCGCCCGTTCCGCCGACTTCGCATCGCGCCCGGACCACGGCTTCTCCGAGGATCTGCGTGACCGGCTGCTCTCCCAGCTGCCGGACCGCGGCGCCGCGGACCCCGACCGCGACCGCGACCGCGACCGCGACCACGGCGATCGTGACCACGGCCCGCGCGTCGGCTGGTCGCTGGGGCAGCTCTTCCGCGTGCCACGCTTCGTGCCCGCACTGGTCGCAACGTCGCTCGTCTTTGCCGCCGCGGTCGCCGCACGGGAGCTGTACGTTGCGGTCGGGAATGGCGGGGCGCCGACGCCGGTGCCATCGGTCTCTGCTGCTCCGTCGAGCGAGCCTTCCGCCCGGGAGAGCCTGAAGCCCATCGTGCTGCCGACCTTCAAGCCGATCCCCACCCTCGAGCCGACGCCATCGGCCACTGCGGTGCCGACGCCGGTGCCGGCGCCAACCGTGAAGCCGACCCCGAAGCCTACGCCCAAGCCGGATCCCACGCCCGTGCCCACGCCGGTGGTCGGCAGCCTCTCCCTATGGCCGACCACCTGCAACGGCGGCGTGGTGCTGAGCTGGTCGATGTACGAGGGTGGCGGTGCGTTCAACCACTACACCACCCTGCGCAGCACCTCGCCGGAGATTCCTGCCGCGTACCCGCCATCGGGTGGCGCGGTGGACCCGGGGACGACCTACACGGGCTACGCGGAGAAGACCTCTGCCTACGACATCGGTGTCGATCCGGGCGTGACCTACTACTACCGCACCATGGCCTTCAACGCCGATAACGGGGTGATCGCCGTTTCATCGGTCGCGTCGGCCATGGGCAAGCCGGTGAAGGCGCTCGGCCTGCTGGGCGTGGGCCCTGTCGCCGAGGGCACGCAACTGACCTGGACCCCGTACGGCGGGGCGGCCGACTGCTTCACTTACTACAAGCTCGTCTATTCCGAAACGAACCCGCTCCCTGCCTACCTGGCGGGCGATCCCTACCTGGCGGCCATCTCCGACCAGGCTGCTGGGACCTTCGCGGCCTCGCCCACGCAGCTCGTCTCGGGTACGACGTACTACCTGCGGGTCCAGGCCCTCCGCGCCACGCATGCCGGCAGCTTCCTGGTGGCCCAAACGGACGTGACGACCTACTTCGTCCCGTAGGGCCTGCCCCGGTTCGGGACCGCCTCGTCGCGTGGGGCCAGTACCTCGCCACGCCGCCCCTACCGTCCGCCTGCCTGCTCGGTGAACGCTCAGCGTTCAGATCGGCCAAGTTGCCGCCACATCGTCCGCCGGCAGCCCCCAACCTGGCCTTCCTGAACGACCAGCGTCCGGGGTCGCCAACCTCCCCGCCGCCGCCCCTCCCGGTTGGCCGATGTGAACGGTCAGCGTTCACCGCTACGACCGCCACCTAAGCAGCCGGTAACCGGCCGCGTTGCAGCATGGGTCTCATGGCCAACCGGATCCGCCGCTCTTCCGAGGCACTCGCCGCCGGCCGCCGGCTCCAGTCCGACCTGGGCACCGATCTCCGCGACGCTCGCCTGGCGCGTGGCCTGCGACAGACCGATGTGGCCCGTTCCCTCGGTGTCTCCCACGCGCGTATCGGTCGCGTCGAGCGTGGCGTTCTCCGCACCCTCGGCCTCGCCGATGCCGCCTCCCATGGGGCCTGCGTCGGTCTGCGCCTGTACGCCCGCCTCTATCCAGCCCCCGGCGGTCTTCGCGATGCCGCCCAGCTCGCTTTGCTTCGGCGCTTCCGCATCCGCGTCGGAGACGCCTGGCGATGGCAGCTCGAGGCACCCCTCAATATCGCCGGCGACCTGCGCGCCTTCGATGCGCTGCTCACCGCGGCGGCGCCCCATGCCGGCGCACCGGTGACCATCGCCGTCGAGGCCATCACCCGACTGCGCGACGCCCAGGCTCAGCTCCGTGCGGCGAACCTCAAGCAGCGCGATGGCCAGGTGTCTCGCCTCGTGATGCTCATCGGTGCCTCGCACGCGAACCGGGCTGCCATGCGTTCCGCCGCGGACCTGCTGGCGACGACATTTCCGCTGGGCACCAGGGCGACCCTTGCCGCGCTGGCCGCCGGGAAGGATCCCGGCGCCAACGCGATCGTCCTGCTCTAGCCCTTTCGCTCCTTGCCGCCTGCACCGCGAACGCCGAGCGCTCACAACAGCCAACCAGCACCACGACCGTACCCGAATCCACCTGAAGTTGCCCGCGCCGAACGCTCCGCGTTCCCAGCAGCCAGGTTCGCCCCAGTTCCATCCTCAACATGGCCGATATGAACGCTCAGCGTTCACCGATCGCGTATGACAGGGGGCCGATACTCGCACCATCCCTCACACGCCGGCGGCCGGGCCGTCCCTTCGGGCCCGGGCCGCCAGGCGCGCCGGTCCGCTGCCACGCGTGGCACGCAGACCGCCTCTCGGCCAACTCCCCTCGGCGCCACCTCCCGCCCCGGCACCTCTCTCGCCGACGTGCACCGCGACGGAACCCCCCACCGCAACGGCGCGTACGCCCCGCACAACCCGCCAGACTGTCCACAGCCCCTCCACAGGCCGTCCACACGTACCGCCCCTACTCCACAATGGGTAGCGCCCCTCACCGAGAGAACCCACCACATCTTGTGGTTTTGGGGTTGACGCGGCCACCCCACGGACGTACACTCACACCCCTGAAAACGCGGCGTTACCGCATGCCTTTCGCGCACGTTCCGCACATCCTTCCGACCCCACTCATCCCTCCGAGCACAAAGGAAGCAGCACCCATGGCACGCTCCGCGACCCCCCAGCAGGCGCCGGCCAAGTCCACCAACGGCAACGGTCACGGGACCAAGTCAGCCGGGAGTGGGCACGGAAACGGCACGAAGAAGAGCGGCTACCACCAGCTGCTCGCCGGGGAGAAGCGGACCTGGAAGGGGCTGACCATCGAGCGCCGCTACACGCGCGCCGGGGTCGACCCGTATGACACAGTCGAGTGGGACACCCGGGAAGCGGCCATCACCAACGAGCACGGCAAGGTCGTCTTCGAGCAGAAGGACCTGGAGTTCCCCAAGAGCTGGTCGGCCCTCGCCACCAACGTGGTGGCCAGCAAGTACTTCCGCGGCCACCTCGGCACGCCGGAGCGCGAGCACAGCGTCAAGCAGATGATCGGTCGCGTGGTGGACACCATCACCGGCTGGGGCGACAAGGACGCCTACTTCGCAACGCCCGAGGACAGCCAAGCCTTCCACGCCGAGCTGACCGACATCCTCCTCAAGCAGCGCGCCGCCTTCAACTCACCCGTCTGGTTCAACGTGGGGATCGACGAGCACCCGCAGTGCTCAGCCTGCTTCATCAACTCCGTCGACGACACCATGGACAGCATCCTGACCCTGGCCCACACCGAGGGGATGCTCTTCAAGGGCGGCAGCGGCACCGGCTCCAACCTGTCCACCATCCGCTCCAAGACCGAGGGGCTCCGCGGCGGCGGCTCAGCCAGCGGCCCCGTGTCCTTCATGAAGGGCTTCGACGCCTTCGCCGGCGTGATCAAGTCGGGCGGCAAGACCCGACGCGCGGCCAAGATGGTGATCCTCAACATCGACCACCCCGATGTCGAGGAGTTCATCGACTGCAAGCTGGTCGAGGAGCGGAAGGCCTGGGCGCTGATCGATGCCGGCTATGACGGCAACTTCAACGGTGGCGCCGCGTACGAATCGGTCTTCTTCCAGAACTCCAACAACTCGGTGCGCGTCACGGACGCGTTCATGGAACAGGTCGAGGCCGATGGCGACTGGACCACCCACGCGGTGACGACCGGTGCGCCGATGGACACCACCAAGGCCCGATACCTCCTCAACAAGATGGCCGAGGCGGCCTGGGTCTGCGGCGATCCGGGGATCCAGTACCACGACAACATCAACCGCTGGCACACATCGGCCAACACCGCGCCGATCAACGCCTCCAACCCCTGCGTCACCGGAGACACCCTGGTTGCGACCGATGAGGGCTGGCGCCGAATCGACAGCCTGGTCGGCAAGAGCGCGAATGTCATTGGCGCCGATGGGCAACCGCACCCGGTGGACAGGATCTTCCCGACCGGCACCAAGCCGGTATTCGAGCTGAAGACCAAGTCCGGCTACCGCGTTCGAATCACCGCCGACCACAAGGTCGCGACCACGCGCGGCGACGTCGCCGTCAAGGACCTCAAGCCCGACGACCGAATCTTCCTGAATGCCCCCGGCTTCGGCCGCGAGAGCCTCCCGAATGAGCTGGCCGAGGCGATCGGCCTGGCGGTCGGGGACGGCTACCTGAGCCACTCGACCATCGATGGCCGCGCGTTCGGTCAGATCATCCTCACCATGCACGCGAACGAGGCGCGCGTGCTCGAAGCGGTAGCCATGGAGGTCAACGCACAGAAGCAGATGCTGAAGGCGGTTGGCTCGGTTGGCCGCAACGACGCGGTGCACGTCCAGGTCAGCTCCACCGGCTCGCGGCTCTCGTTCGCGTCGCGACCGGTCGTCGAGCAGTTCCTGCGCTACGCCGTGCTCGATGAGGGTTCCGATCTCAAGCGCTTCACCGACGAGGCGTTCGGGCTGGATCGGGCGAGCATCGCGGGCCTGCTACGCGGCCTGTTCACCGCCGACGGGACCGTGGTAAGCAGCGGCACCAATGCGTACGTGGGCCTCGACTCGACCTCGCTCGAGCTGATGCTCCAGGTCCAGCGCATGCTGCTCGGCTTCGGGATCAAGTCGCACATCTACGAGAACCGGCGTGGCGGCAAACTGACGTCGCTGCTGCCGGACGGCCGCGGCGGCTCGAAGGAGTACTCGGTTAAGGAGATGCACTCGCTCCGGATCACCAGCGACTCGCGGCTGCGATTCGAAAAGGAGATCGGGTTTGCGCCCGAGAGCCAGAAGGCCGAGGCCCTCGATCGTCTCAACTGGACCATCGGGACCTACAGCGACGAGCTTATCGACGCTTTCGGCTCCGTCACCCCGCTAGGCGATCAGCCGGTCTTCGACCTGACCGAATCCGTTACAAACCACTTCGTTACAAACGGTCTGGTTGTTCACAATTGCTCAGAATATATGTACCTCGACGACTCGGCCTGCAACCT
>JBDSIN010000240.1:0-4523 GCA_039917955.1 Candidatus Limnocylindria bacterium | reverse complement strand
GATGCGGTCCATGCTCGACAGCTCCCCGCCGGGCGTGTCGATCACGATCAGCGCCGCCTGGTAGCCCCCGCTTGCCGCGGTGGACAGGGCCTCCTCAATGTAGGCGGCGTTCACCTGGTCGATCACGCCTGTCAGCCGGATGCGAAGGACGCCGGGCGAGACCGCCTGGGCTGCCAGGGCCGTGGCGCCCAGCATGATGGCGGCCAACGCGAGGGCTCGACGCACCTTCAGCATGCGATCGAGTATAGGTCAGCCCAGCTGATCGACCACCAGGCGCGACCAGGTCTCCATGCGGTCCCGCGCCGCGCGCAGTTCGTCGGCATCGGCCATCCGGGCCGTCAGCTTGTCGTGCTCACGGACGGTGATCGGCCGTCCATCGGCCTCGACGGTGAAGACGACGCCAAGGTGGACCGATCCGACCGGGTTCGAGTCGTCGTTGAGCAGGCCGACAAGCCGGAACTCCGGCTCCCAGTCGGCGTCGAGCTCCTCCATCCACTCGCGGCGCAGGCCCGCGGTCAGAGGGTCGACGCCGTCATCGACCGGGTTGAGATGTCCACCCACGCCGATGCTCGCCTTGCGATGCAGGCGCGGATCGCCTCCGGCGGCGGTGCGCTCCATGAGGAAGGTTCGCGGCCCGTCACGCACCACCACGTACGGGATCAGCTGCTTGAAGGCGGGACTCTCCTCGGCCAGCCCCCGGTCCATGAATGTGCCGTGCTCGCGCACCACCGACCGCAGTTGGTCCAGTGCTGCCTCATCGGCCGCCCGGATGCCGGTGAAGTCACAACCGCCGGGGACGGTGTCGCGAGGGATCACCAGGACCTGTTCGACCATGTCCACAGTCTATGGGGGTGCGCCTGCGCACCGCAGATTTGCGGCCGCAAGGTTGCCTGCAAGGTCGTCGGAGTACCTTGGTTGCCCTACCGCACCGCGCGTAACCGCACTCCAGCGCACTCGCGAGGTTTCAGCGAGCCTCTGGCGCGGCATCCGAACGGTTGCCGCCTGGTGGCGATTCCGAACGGGTAGTACTACCGTACTGGTCCGAACCAGGGTGGCAAGTTGCACAGCAGGTCAACGCGCATCGTCTCGAGGCGGCGGCGGCCCCGCGCGACAGACGACGCTCAACCGGGGTCCCAGCGCGGCCAGTCGATGGTCGAGTTCGCGCTCATCCTGCCGCTGCTGCTGATCCTGCTGCTCGGCGTGGCCGACTTCGGGCGCCTCTTCTCGGCCGGCATCACCATCGAGGCAGCGGCCCGCAACGCGGCCGAGGTCGGAGCCATCGAGCGACTCCGGAATAGACCGGACCCGGCGACATGCAATCCCGTTTGTATCGACGCGTACTACGCATCAGTTCACGAGATGGTCGCCAAAGTGGCCTGTTCGGAGAGCCGGTTGCAGCCGAATGCGACCTTCACCATGGCCGACGATCCAGTCACGGTCGCCTTCGACGAGTCACGGACCTGCCCAAGCATGCCGGTCATCAGGGTGTGCGTCCGCGACGACCTTGACCCTCGCTGCGGTGCGCCGATAGCAGGATTCGCTGATCCCGGGCCGGCGGAGTGCAGTCGAATGGACGAGCCGTGGAGCAACTCCTCGGGCGGGTCAGATATCAGCCATTCGGTTGAGGTACGCGTCTGCTATCGCTTCACCACGCTCTTCAACCTGCACCTGTCGCTTGGGCTCGGCTCCGCCATCAACCTCGGCGACGTCTGGATCCAGCGTTCGCGGGTCTTCGTCCTCGACTGCCCGCCACCACCTGCGGACATTTCACAATGTTGAGGTCCATTCGCCGGCGTGCGAGCCGTCGATCTCGCGGGCAGGCAATGGTCGAGCTCATGCTCGTCCTCCCCCTCTTCCTGATGACCTTCGTGGGGATCATCACCCTGGGTATGGGCGTCTTCTTCCAGCAGCAGGTCACAAACGTGGCGAGGGAAGCGGCACGCTTCGCCGCGGTGCACAGCGGGAGCGCCCAATGCCCCACTTTCTCGAACTTGCCACCGGACGACGGCTCCTACGCGTGCCCCCAGGGTGCGCCATCAGCCCGCTGGCCACAGATGACCGCCTACGCCCGCAGCCATGTCTTCGGGTTGCACTCGTCCGGCGTACAACTGTCGGCCTGCTGGTCTGGCTACTGGACGAAGGTGAACGGCGTGTACACCGATTGGGATGCTCTCCCCTTTGAGAACGGCACAGCGAATGATTTCCGCAACTGCACTATCGCCTCGATCGACCCCTCTAGCGGCACGGCCATCGACGTCGACCCGCGGACCGCGCTCGAGCCACTAACCGGCCTCCACAAGGAGATCGCCTGCACGGTCCCGATGCCTCTTACGGACTCCGACAATGACATGGCCAGCGCCTGGTCGGCTTCGTATTCGGGCATGGCCAACGAGGTCACTGTCTTCGCCTGCTACAACTGGACACCGCCGCTGGCTGGGTTTCTTCTCATTCCTCAGACCGTGACGTTGCGCGCCATCGTTACGGAGACGCTGCAGTACCAGCAATGACCAGACGAGATGAGATGCATCGGCCGGACACACCTCGAGGGCAGGTCCTGCTGATCACCGCCTTCGGGATCGTCGTCCTCATGCTCGTCGCAGCCTTGGTGATCGATATCGGCTTCTCGGTCATGCTGCGCCGCCAGGAACAGAACGCCGCCGACCCGGGTGCGCTTGCCGCTGCTCGCTTCATCCGTGACGACCAGACGATTGACATGCCGAAGGCGCGCGAAGCGGCGTGCTACTACGCTCGACAGAACGGCTTCTTCCCATCGGCTACCGACAACACCGGGTGCATCCCCGCCAACGACCCTAGTGCGGCATCGCTCGTCCTCAACTACCCGCCGAATGGGGATGCCGGGGACTTCTCCTTCGCTTCGGGCATGGTTCAGGTGATCATCTCGCGAGAGCAGGAGACCTTCTTCGGGCGCGTGATCGGCGTCGGCCGACTGACAGTGGCGACCGATGCGGTGGCAGCACGCCAGCGAGGAGAAACGAACACGAACTCGCTCGTGGCGCTCGACCCAGAAAGCTGCAACTCAGCGAATGTTCATGGCACCGGCTCAATTGAGATCTACGCCGTCCCCGGATACGAAGGGCTCGGCGGGTTCGTGCATGTCAAATCGGACTGTGGCTCGGGCACGAGCGACGACGATTGCTCGAACGGCACCGGAGCCCTGAAGATCGACGGCACGGCGACGCTGATCGCTCCGAAGGTCAACGTCCGCGGCAGTTGCCAAGGCGACTTCGATCAGCCGGTGGGCGTGCTCGACGAAGCGGCCTCCCAGATCATGGACCCCCTCGCCGGCCTCGTGCCACCGCTCTTCGATCCGAACGTGGACGGAGCTAGGTGCGGCTCGGGTGGCCAGGCCACCCAGGCCACAGGCCCAAGATCAACCGGGTGTGGCAACAACCCGATGGACTGGTTCGTGTCCCCGGTCGCTAACTGCCCCGGAATCCTCGACAAATACAAGTGTGTTGAACTCCAGCCCGGTGTCTACTACGGCGGCTGGGATCTCAGCAGTGCCAAGTACAATCTCAAGCTCGCCCCAGGGATCTACATCATCGCTGGCGGCGGGATCGACCTGACGACTGACGCCATCAGCTCCGTGATCGCCGCCGGCTCGGGACCAGCGCCCGTGCTGATCTTCAACACGGACAACCCAAAGGCAACCTGTCCGGGCTCGGCCTCCGGTTGCCAGGATGACCTGACCCTGGGGACCGCGCAGAGCACCCTGAAGATTGCGGGGCTCCTGCGCGGCCAGCCCTGCCCGCCCGTCTCGCTCGTCGGTGGCTGCCCGTTTGGTGGGATGGTGATCTGGTACGACCCCAAAGGGAGCCAAGGATACGACGGTCAGATCAGTGTGCAGGGCGGCGCCGGCCTTTACATCTCCGGCACGATCTACGCACCTAAGGCCTTTGTGGACATCGAGGGGCACGCCGGCACCAACTGCGGGACCGGTACGGAAACGCAGGTTGCCTCAGTCCAGATCATTTCCTGGGACTGGCGGCTTGGCGGCTCTGGCACTCTCTGCATGCCCTATGACCCGACCCAACTCTACAAGCTGAACTACACCGGCCTCGTTCACTGAGCTGAGCGCTGCGCCCGGCGCAGGCCGGTTCGACGCTAGCCCGCGGTCTCGATATCGGGTCCCGCTTCGGCGAGGCGCAGCGCCATGGCTGCCGCTTCCCGAGGATCACGGGCACGGTGGACGCGCGGCCCGCCCAGCCGCTGCTCGGACTCGACGCGCCACGAGCTGAGCGCCACCACGTGGCGCCCCATCCGCAGCGCCAGCCCGATCTCCGACAGCGTGCCGTGGCGCCCTCCGACCGCGACCACCGCGTCGGCGGCGGTGACCACCACCAGGTTGCGAACGACACCGAGGCCGGTGGCGATGGGGATCGAGACGAACTCGTTGGCATCGGCAGGGTCGGCGCCGGGCAGGATCCCGATCGTCGTGCCGCCGCCGGCCTGGGCTCCGCGGGACGCCGCGCGCATGACGCCGCCGAGCCCCCCGGTGATGA
>JBDSIN010000239.1:0-4629 GCA_039917955.1 Candidatus Limnocylindria bacterium | reverse complement strand
TGGTCGGCTTCACGACCATGTCCGAGTCGCGCGATGCCGAATCCGTTCGCGAGCAGCTGACCGAGTACTTCGGCGTGGCGCAGGAGATCATCACCCGCTACGGCGGGTTGGTGGAGAAGTTCATCGGCGACGCGGTCATGGCGGTGTGGGGGACGCCGGTGGCCCACGAGGACGATGCCGAGCGCGCGGTTCGCGCTGCGCTCGAACTGGTGGACGCGGTGGGCCACCTGGGCCGCGACGACGAGAAGCTGAGCGCCAGGATCGGCGTCCTCACCGGCGAGGCGGCGGTGACCCTCGGCGCCTCCAACCAGGGGATGGTCGCGGGCGACCTGGTCAACACCGCGTCGCGGCTGCAGTCGGTCGCGGCACCGGGGACCGTCCTCGTCGGCGAGACGACCTTCCACGCCACACAGAGTGCCATCGTCTTCGAGCCGGCCGGCGAGCAGGAGCTCAAGGGGAAGGCCAGCCCGGTTCCGGCGTATCGGGCCCTGCGGGTCGTCGCGCAGCGCGGCGGCGTGGGTCGCGGCGAGCAGCTCGAGGCGCCGTTCATGGGGCGAGATTCCGAGCTGCGACTGGTGAAGGAGCTCTTCCACTCGGCGCCGCGCGAGAAGCGGGCGCGGCTGGTCTCGATCATCGGCCAGGCGGGGATCGGCAAGAGCCGGCTGGCGTGGGAGTTCCTCAAGTACATCGACGGGATCGCGGCGACGGTGCTCTGGCACCAGGGCCGGTCCCCGGCCTACGGCGAGGGGATCAGCTTCTGGGCGCTCGGCGAGATGGTGCGCGGCCGCATCGGCGTGGTTGAGCTCGAGGATGCCTCGAGCACCCGGGCGAAGCTGGCCACCACGCTCGAAACCTACGTCCCCGAAGAGACCGAGCGTCGCTGGATGGAGCCCAAGCTCGCGCAGCTGCTCGGCATCGCCGAGAACGATGCGGGCGGCAGCGAAGAATTGTTCGCCGCGTGGCGCACCTTCTTCGAGCGCGTCGCCGGCGAAGGCACGGTGGTCATGGTCTTCGAGGACCTCCACTGGGCCGATGCGGGCCAGCTCGACTTCATCGACCACCTGCTCGAATGGAGCCGTGGCTACGCGATCTACATCATCACCCTGTCGAGGCCCGAGCTCCTCGACCGCCGCCCGACCTGGGGCGCCGGCCAGCGCAACTTCACCAGCCTTGCCCTGGAGGCGCTGCCCGATGAGGTGATCCGCGAGATCCTGGCCAGCCTGGTACCGGGGCTTCCCGCGCCGACCGTCGAGCAGATCGTGGCGCGCGCCGAGGGGATCCCGCTGTACGCGGTGGAGACGGTGCGCATGCTCCTCCAGGACGGGCGCCTGGAGCTGAAGGACGGGACCTACCGGCCGATCGGCGACCTGAGCACGCTTGCCGTTCCCGCGACTCTGCAGGCGCTGATCGCGGCACGCATGGACTCCCTCGACGCGACCGATCGCTCGCTCCTGCAGTACGCCTCCATCTTGGGCCAGACCTTTACCATCGCAGCGCTGGGAGCCGTCACCGGACAGGGCGACGACCTAGAAGCTCGCCTGCGCACGCTCGTCAAGCGCGAGCTGCTGGTCCTGGACATGGACCCGAAATCCCCGGAACGCGGGCAATACGGCTTCGTGCAGGCCCTGGTTCGCGAGGTCGCCTACGGGACGCTGACCAAGCGCGATCGCAAGGTCGTACATCTTGCCGCGGGACAGTACTTCGAGTCGTTCGACGACGAGGAGATCGTGGATGCGACCGCCGCCCACTACCTCGACGCGTACCGCAGCGCGCCCGACGACGATGACGCCGAGGAGATCCGCGTCCATGCCGCCGATCTGCTGCGGCGAGCCGCCGAGCGAGCCACGGCGCTCGGCTCGCACGAACAGGCCGTGCGCTTCTTCGAGCTCGCGCTCGAGGTGGCTGCTGGCGCAGAGCAGCAGTCGCTGCTGCTGCGGCGCGCCGGGGAAGCGGCTCGTGCGGGCGGCCGTTATGAGGCGGCCGAAGGCTACCTGCGTCGGGCAGTGACTACCGCGCGCGAAGCAGGCCACAAGCCGAGCGAAGCAGCGGCCATCGCCGCACTGGGCCTGTTGCTGGGCACCGGCGTCCAGCCGGCCGCCGCGGTCGAGGAGATTATTGCGGCGTTGCCAGCGCTGGCTGAGCTCGAGGATGACGCGAGCATCGTCGCAGTCTGGGCGGCGCTGGCGCGGGCCTACATGCTGCACGGCGACACCGGGCCCGCGGTCGAATGGGCAGACCGCGCGCTGCCCCTTGCTGAACGGCTGGATATGGTCCCGGAGATCGCGGACCTGTTGAACACCAGGGCGACCGCACTGGGCTTCGGCGGACGGATCCGTGAGTCGGTTGCGGGCCTGCGGGGCGTCCTCGAGATGAGCGCCTCCTACGGACTCTCGTATGCCGCTGGCCGTGCGCGGGTCAACCTGAGCAGCGTGCTCAGTGAGGAAGATCCGCGGGGAGCCTGGCGGATCGCGTTGGAGGGCTTCGAGGAAGCGAAGCGCAGCGGCAGGATGGAGATGATGGCCACCACGGGATTCAACGCGATCGAGGTGGGCATCCACGTTGGCGAGTGGGATCGTGCTGAGTCGATCTCCAGCGACCTGGCGTTGCTCGAGCTTGATCCGGCGGACCGATTCCAGGTCGACAGCATTGCCGTCCTCCCGAACGTGCTCCGGGGCCGCCCCTACGTCGAGGGACTGGCACGCGCCGAGGCGTTCGCGGGCACCTCGGATGAACCGGGCGTTGTCGGACAGGTGAATTCGCTCAAGGGATGGATCGCCCTGATCGACGGACGCTTCGCCGACGCGCACGCTGCTTGGTCAGCGACTGCTGCGATCAACGTGGGGTACGCCACCACGGAATCGAAGCTGGCCGCTCGGGCGGCGCTGTGGGCCGGAGACGCGACACAGGCTCGCGCTGCAGCGGATCTGCTTCGCTCAGTCGGAAGCCGTGGCCGCGCCATCAACGCCAGCCTGCGTGGCATTGACGCGGGCATTGCGGCACTCACAGGCCAGTCCGAAGAGGCAGCGACCGGGTACCGAGACGCTATTCGCCAGTGGCGCGATCTCGAGGCGTGGTTCGATCTTGCTCTGTGCCAGCTCGACTACGTGCGGTTCGTCGGCGGGAACAGTCCCGACGTGGCGGCCGCGGCCACCGAGGCGCGTGCCATCTTCACGAGGCTCGGCGCGCCCGCCTTCCTGCAACGCCTGGACGAGGCGGTCGGGGCGCCGAAGAGCTAGGTCGAGCCCCCGCCGTGGATGGGGGCGCGTCGCTCGCGGAGCAGCCCACCCTGCCTGCGCCGCGTGACCGCCAGGATCTCGGCCACGATGGCGTGTGCCACCTCTTCCGGCCCCTCCGCGCCGAGATCGAGCCCAGCCGGCGCGTAGAGGCGATTCATCGCCTCGGGGTGCCCGAGCTCGTCCAGCATCTGCTCCGTCCGTCCCCGCGGCCCCAGCACGCCCAGGTAGGCGAGCGGCAAATCCAGCAGCGCGCCGAGGTAGGCGATGTCGCGCAGGTAGTTGTGGCTCATCAACACCACGGCGGTATGCGCGTCGGGCGCCAGCGCGGCGGCCGCCTCGGCCGGATCGGCCCCACTGAACTCCGCCGCACCGGGGAATCGCTCGGCCGTCAGCAGCGGACGCCGGACATCGGCGACGATCACCCGCCACCCGAGATCGGACGCCTGGCGGACCAGCGGAATCGCGTCGTGACCGGCGCCGCAGACGACCAGCCGAAACGGCGGAAGCATCGGCTCGAAGAAGACCCGCTCGCCCGCGACCTCCTCCACGCGCGGTGAGCCGTCACGCAGCGCCGCGGCCGCGGCGCCATCGGTCTCAAAGCGGTGTGTGCCGGCGCCCGGCCCCGTGAGCGGCGTCACCAGGCACTGCCCCGAGCCGGAACGGAGTGCCGCGACGGTCTCACGTGCCCCAGCTGTGGGCTCGACGAAGAGCTCCATGGCCCCGTTGCAGCCCAGGCCGTAACCCCACACCGCATCGTCATCGGCGGTTAGGTCGAAGGCGACGAGGCGTGGCAGCCCGGACGCGATCACCTCGCGACCGATGCGTGCCACGTCGCCCTCCAGGCAGCCGCCGCTGATGTTGCCGATCGGCTCGCCGTCGGCGGGGATGAGCAGCCTCGCTCCGGCACGCCGGTAGGTTGAACCACGGGTGGCCACGATCGTGGCCAGCGCGATCGGATCGCCGCCTGCGGCAAGCGCCTCGGCGGCATCCAGCAGGTCGCTCAGTTCAGACACGGAGTCGATCCTACCCGTCACCTTCCGCGCATGCCAGTTCAACTCTCTGACCGACCTTGGTGTGGATTGTCCGCGGCTCCCAGGTGCACGGGCACAGAGGATCGGCTGTCTGGAGATTGCAGACCTGACGGCATGAGAAGTGGCCCCCGCCCGCCAGGTTGGCAGACGGGGGCCGCGGTTCGGGTGCCAAGCGTTGATCAGTCGGGCGCGCCGTCCTCGACCTGGTCCCCGCTCTCATCCTGGACGTCGTCGGTGTCAGGAGCACCGGAGTCGGCCTCGGCGCCATCGGCCGCGCCGCTCTCATCTTCGAACTCGACGAGGTCGGTGTCGGGGCCGGTTGACTCGGGCTCCTCAGCTGCGTTGCTGGTCGACGCCGGCGG
>JBDSIN010000238.1:0-2871 GCA_039917955.1 Candidatus Limnocylindria bacterium | reverse complement strand
CACTTTCCGCCGAACTGGTATCTCTTCGCCGCGGCGCTTCGCGACGAGGGAGCGACCGTGCTCGGGATCGCCGACGCCCCGGACCACGAACTCCGGCCCGAACTCCGCGACGCACTCAGCGCCTACTACCAAGTCCACGACATGAACGACTACGACCAGCTGGTCCGCGCACTCGGCCACTTCACCGCGCAGTACGGCAAGCTGGACCGGCTCGACTCACTCAACGAGTGGTGGCTTGAGGCCGAAGCCCACCTGCGCACCGCCTTCAACATCCCCGGGATCACCACCGCGGGGATCGGGCGGATGAAGCGCAAGTCGGTCATGAAGCGCCTCTTTGTGCGCGCAGGCCTCACCCCCGGGGGCGGCCGCGTCTGCCGCTCGGCCCGTGCTGCACGGACGTACGCCGCCGAGGTCGGCTACCCGCTGGTCGCCAAGCCGGACGCCGGTGTCGGCGCGGCAGGGGCCTTCAAACTTGACAACGCGGCTGACCTTGAGCACTACCTGGCCACCAAGCCGCCGGTCAACTACATCCTGGAGGAGTACCTCACCGGCACGTTGCTCACCTACGACGGCCTGGTTGACCGGCGCGGCGAGGTCGCCTTCGATAGCAGCTTCTACTACAACACCGGCGTGATGGAGGCGGTCAACGACAACACCGACATCTGGTACTGCATCACGCGCGCCATCCCGCCGGACGTGGAGGCGGCAGGCAGGGCCATCGTGCGCACCTTTGGGATCCGCGAGCGTCCGTTCCACTTCGAGTTCTTCCGCCTGCCCGATGGCACCCTCGCACCGCTGGAGATCAACGTCCGGCCACCCGGCGGCATGACCACCGACATGTTCAACATCGCGAATGAGATCGATTTCTATCGGGCCTGGGCGAGCATGGTCGTCCACGGGCGGATCGAGCAGGTGCCGAGCCGGGCGTTCGCCTGCGCGTACGTCGGGCGCAAGCATCGGTTCGCCTATGAGCTGAGCCACGAACATGTGCTTGCGGCCTATGCCGACATGGTGGCTGCCCACACGCCCATCTCCGGCATCTTTGCGCCGGCCATCGGTGATTACGGCTACATCCTTCGCCACCCCGATGAGGCCCGCGTGACGGCCGCCGCCCGAGCCATCCAGGCCAAGACCGACCGGTGAGGACCGATACGCGCCTATCCTTCTCCCCAGCCCTTGGCCATGACCTCGAGCACCGTCGCTATTCCGCGGACGCGGGCGTGGCCGATGCAGCCCAGCCGATCCTCGCCTTCCCGTCGATGAACGGGCGCGTCTGGGACTGGGAGAACTTCGGCATGGTGGAATCGATCCGCAACCTGATCGATGCCGGGCGGGTGACCCTGTACGTCACCGACGGGATCGACTGGCAATCATGGACCGCGGACGAGAAGCCGCCGTCGGAACGCGCGGAGCGCCACAACGATTTCGACCGCTACCTGGTCGACGAGCTGCTGCCGCTAATCCGCACCGAGACCGGGCGTCCAACCGTGTGGGCGACTGGCTGTTCGATGGGCGGCTTCCACTCGAGCAGCCTCTTCGTCCGACATCCCGAACTGGTTGATGGGCTGCTCGCAATATCGGGCGTCTACCGGCTGCGCCGCTTCATCGGGGACTACCTGGACCCCGCGGTGGTGGCTGCATCGCCGCTCGACTACTTGCCGGGCGTCACTGATCCTACGCAGCTCGCCCTGTACCGCCGGGCGCGGATCGCATTCTGCGTGGGGCAAGGGGCGTGGGAGGACGACATGGTCGAGGACACCCGCGCCATGCAGGCCATGCTCGGCTCGCTCGAGATCCCCGCGTTCGTGGACTACTGGGGCCACGACGTGAACCACGACTGGCCGTGGTGGCAAAAGATGCTTCGCTACCACCTGGAGCGCCTGCTCGCCTGAGGCTGCGGGCCCCCCATCCGCGCGCCGGAATGTTCCGCCCCATCCGCGCGCCGGAATGTTCCGCCCCACGGATCCAACGATCAACCTTGGACCGATACGGCCCAGTTCAACCCCTTTCGGGCGAAATGGGGTCCGGGAATTGCGCCCCGTGGAATTCCCGACCTCTCCCCAGCCGATGCGTGATCGTTGGATCCGCCCGGTGGAACGTGGAGCCCGGCGGTCGAAGCGAGGCGCGCGGGTCTAGGATTCACCCATGGCCAGATTGCGCATCACCCGGCTTGGACATGGCGGCGTTCTGTATCGGTCTCCTGGGGAGAAATGGCTCTGGATTGACCGATGGAGCGGCTCGCCGAACTACGCCGCGCCGCCGGAGCCACATCGCATGGATGTGGTTGCCCCGACCCACGGGCATTTCGACCACATCGGCAACGACGCCGCCGACCTCGTGGAGCTCGCCGCGGCCGGTGGCACGGTCGTCTGCTCACACGAGATGAGCATCTACCTCGCCTCGCTGGGGGTCACCGCGGTCGGCATGAACAAGGGCGGGACGGTCGAGGTGGCGGGCATCCGGCTGTCCATGGTCCACGCCGAGCACTCCGGCGGCGTCACCGTCTCCGGCGGCCCCGGCGGGGCGGACGCGACCCGCGAGGTCGGCTGCTGGGGCTGGCTGCTCGAATTCGAGGACGGCACCCGCGTCTACCACTCCGGCGACACCGATCTGTTCAGCGACATGGCGCTCGTCCGCGAGCGCTGGGCACCGACGATTGCCGTGCTGCCGATCGGCGGGCACTTCACCATGGGCCCGGCCGATGCAGCCCGGGCTGTGGCCCTGATCGGCGCCGAGACGGTGATCCCGGTCCATTACGGCACCTTCCCGATCCTGACCGGCACGCCCGCCGAGCTCCAGGCCGCGACGCCTTCGACCGTCGTTCCGCTCGAGCCGGGCGAGACCTGGGAGGCCTGATCGGACCGTGGCCGC
>JBDSIN010000237.1:0-11860 GCA_039917955.1 Candidatus Limnocylindria bacterium | reverse complement strand
CTTCGAGGTGCCGACCGGGGTCCTCGCCGATACGGTCAGTCGCCGCCTCTCGGTGATCATCGGTACCGCGCTCATCGGGATCGGACTGGTGGTATGGGGCGCCTGGGCGCTGTTTCCCACCATCCTGGTGGCACAGGTGTTGTGGGGGATCGGCTTCACCTTCACGTCGGGCGCCACCCAGGCGTGGATCAGCGATGAGACGGGAAACCAGGAGACCGGCCAGATCTACCTCCGCGGTGCACAGCTGGCATGGGGCGCCGGTGCGGTAGGGATCGTGGCCAGCGTGCCGCTCACCGCGCTGTGGGGTCTGCAGGCGCCGATCGTTGCGGGCGGCGTCGGCTACCTGCTGATGGCCGTGGCGTTGACGCTATGGATGCCGGAGCGCCACTGGTCGCCGGCACCGCGCGAGGGGCGATCAACGATGCGCGCCATGGGCGGCACCCTGCGCCGCGCCGCCGCGACCGTGCGCGTCTTTCCGGCCCTGCTCACCATCCTCGCGATCTCGTTCGTGGGAGGCGCGGGGAGCGAGGCGTTCGACCGGCTTCGAGAACTGCACATTCTGGGCAACTTCGCGCTGCCGACATCACCGGACCTGCCGGCGATCGCCTGGTTTGCCCTGATCAATCTCGTCTCGCTCGCGGCCAGCGTGGTTGGCGTCGAGGTCGCCAGGCGCAGGCTCAACACCGAGAGTCACCTCGACGCGGCCCGTGTCCTGCTCGTCCTCCACGTGGTCCTGATCGCCATGATCGTCGCCTTCGCCGCCGCGGTCAGCTTTGAGATGGCGGCGCTCGCCTACCTGGTGACGCGCATCGTTCGCCGGGTGGCGCAGCCCATCTCGGCGACGTGGATCAACCTGGGCCTCACCTCCGACGTGCGCGCCACGGTCCACTCGATGAACTCCCAGGCCGATGCCCTGGGGCAGGTCGCGGGCGGTCCGTTGCTGGGCTGGCTGGCCCTGGCCGCCGGCACGAGGCCGGCCATGGTGGTGGTGGCGCTGATCCTGTCGCCCTCCCTGTATCTCTACCTGCGCACCATCCGGCTGCACGGGCGCGACCTGGTCGCGGGACCGGAGGAGCCGGGGCCGGGGATCTGCGACGGCTGACCCGCATAGCTTCTGGTGACGGAAGGCGAGCCCCACGTCGCTGCGCACCTGGGTTCGCCAGCTCGAGGTCGACGCCGGAAGCTCGCGATGGACCGCCTTGCCGGGCGGCCCATCGCGAGCCGTTGCGCCGTGCATTCCCTTACGGAAGAGCGGTCAGCCGCACGTAGGTGCTGAGCCCGCCTGCGGTCGAGCCCAGCTTCCAGCCGGACGCCAGTGTCGGGGCGGGCCGGGAGGAGTCCTGGGTTCGGAGCTGGATGACGTACTTGCTCGTCATGCAGATCCCGGAGCGCACGACCTGGTTGCCGTCGAGCCCGTCCGGCCCCAGCAGCACCTTGTCGGTCGCGTTAGGGCATACGGCGGGGTCCAGCAGGTACTGCTCGTTGGTGAGCCCGCCAAGGACGGTCGGGAAGAACCCGATCGGCGCGTGACCGGGCTCGGCCTTTCCGTCGTGGATGTGCCAGTTGTTCATGTTGTCGCTCGCCGCGGCAGGCACCGCCAGCGCGATGAGGGCCGCGGCTGCGGCCACGACCGCGATAAAACGTCGCATGGGTCAGGTCTCCTTCTGGGCGCCGGCGCGCAGCGCCGTCTGCATGACAGGACGAAGGATCTGGAGGCCGATGCCGTTGCCGATGGCAGCGGCTGCCGCCTCGGTCGAAGCCGACGCATCGAATGCCCAGCCCTCGAGGACGACACACACCGTCTCCCGGTTGCGGAAGAGCGCCACGTTCGTGACACCGAGCCGTGCCAGCTGCTCGGCAACTGCAGGTCCCAGCGCGACGTCCGGAGCGTCACCGCGGACCAGGAACGCAACGGTTGCCACACTCGATCCTTCGCCTGCCGATCGGCGACCACCGCCGATCTCTGGCCTGACTCTGGGACACCACCGGGGTCCCCGCTATCCGGCACCTCCCCCAATTCTTGGCCCCGCGCGCCGGACCTTGCCCCGGGTCAGGGGGTCTTGGCGCCCTGGTCGGTGGCCGTTGCCAGGCGAGCGGCCAGCTGCGTCCGGCGGCGGACTCCGGCCTTTCGAAGGGCGTTTGACATGTGGCGCTCCACCGTCTTGCGGGAGAGAAAGAGCGTCTGGGCAATCTCCGGGTTGCTCGCTCCCGCCACGGCCATCTGTGCCACCTCCAGTTCGCGGCGACTCAACCCCAACGGCCCCGTCGCGGCTGGTCGACGCGTCGGACGGGCGCCCAGCTGACGTAGCCGCTGCTGTGCGACCTGGAGATCGGTGATCGCTCCCCCTGCGGCGGCGCGCTCGGCGACAGATCGGTAGAGCGTCACTGCCCTGTCTCGATCACGCGGCATCCAGGCGTTCGCAAGGTCGAGATCGACCCACAACACCTCGCGGTGGAGCCCGTCGCGTGTCAGCCGGGCGCTGAGACGTGTCAGCAGACCGGCGGCGCGTGTATGCCGGCCGCGGGCCATGGCAATGAGCGCCGCAGCATGGACCAGATACGGGCGTGCCTCACGGCTGTGCCGTGTCCGCTCTCCGACATGCGTCGCCAGCGCCTGGGTCGCCCCTGTCGGATCGCCGATGCGCGCGAACGCCTCCGCCGTCCTCAGTGCCAGCTCCTGGCGACACCGTGGACAGCCGGCAGTGGCAACGTCCGCATCGGCCGCGGCGAGACGCTGTCGGATTTCCTGCTCGGCTTCAGCGCCAGCCAGCCGTGACAGCCACACGGCGATCTCCTGGTGCAGCCCGAGCCGAAAATGGGGATCGCTCTCTCCCTCCGCCTCGCGGCGCAGGTCGGCGAGCGCCTGCTGCCAGTTGCCGCGGCCGGTCGCGATGGCGTGTCGCTGGCTGCGAATCGACGACGGTGAACGGCTGGTGTCGCCGACTCGCTGGCTCACCTCCTCCGTCTCGAGCGCAACCCGCTCTGCCTCCTCGAGCTTGCCCGTTTCGTAGAGGACCTGCGCAAGGCGATTGCCGGCTTCGACCATGAGGGCGGGGTACAGGCGGCGGCGGGCCGCTTGCCACACGGCGCGCGCCGTCTGCTCGGCGTGGGCCATGCTTCCCGTGCCGCGATAGGCGAAAGCCAGAGTCAGCTGGGCCCTCAGGCGCGCGAGTTCGCCGTCCGCCACCGTCACGAGCTCCTCCGCGATATCGGCCATCGCGACGGCATCGTCGTCCTGGAGGGCGAGGTCGTAGGCAGCCTGCAGCGCATCCGCACAGGCCGAGCGCAGCGGAGGGCTGAGATGTCCTCGCTCTCCGACCTGCTGGATCAGCGTCCTCGCCCGCGTCACCGCCCGTGTGGTGAGCGCTCGTGCCTCCTCGATGCGGTGGTCGAGCCAGCGCAGGATCTCCGACTCCTGGGCGTCGAGCGCGATTTCCAGGGCCTCGTCCTCCAGACCGATGGCTCGCGCCTCGTCCACGAAATGAGCGGCCTCTTCTCGACGTCCCAGCTGGTGGGCGGCCTTCGAGGCGCGGATCAACGCCCGTGCGCGCACCGCATCGTCAGGCCTGCGGTCCGCGACTGTCGTCCACCGCTCGAGTTCCAGAAGCCGATCTCCCAGCTCACCGGCGAGGTTCGCCAGGCGCAGCTCCAGCTCCTGCCGCCGGGGATCGCTCCTGTCCACCTGCTCCGCGACCTCCACCAGCTGACGCACCCCGTCGCTGCCGAGCAGCCGGCGCTGGGTCGTGCCAGCCAGTTCTATGGCCAGCTCGATGGCCGGCAGGCCGGCACGTCGCGCGTGGTCGAGCGCTTCGCGCAGCCGCGTCAGGTCTCCGTTCGCCGTGCCTCGCAGGTAGGTCGCAATGCGGGCGTGCAACTGACGGAGCAGCTCCGCTGGCAGGCCAGCCACGGCCGCCTCACGGATAAGGTCATGGGCGACCTGAAACAGGCCGGCAGTATCGGTTGCCAGGCCGCGGTTCTGAAGCTCGCTGGCGCCTCGCTCGACGCGGTCGGACAGCCAGGTGAGCAGGTCGGCCAGCTCCCGTGCATCGGTCGGGCGCCCAACGACTGCCATCACCTGCAGCACGCTCGCCGCGTCGCTGCTGAGCTGCAGCAGCCGGTTGCCGATGCTCGCGTCCACCCCGTCGCGCCCGGTCGAGAGCGCCTCGATCCAGAACGGAGATCCCGCAGCCGCGCTCCAGATCCGGACGGCATCGGTCACCGACGCGTCCGGAGCCAATGAGCGCACCATGGCGACGCCGGCCTCCCGCGGCAGGGCCCCAAGCTCAACCTCCACCAAGCGGTCGGCATCCCCCAGGATCTGGCCCACAGAACCGCGGAGGGCACCCACGTTGGCGCTCGGTCGCCCCGCCGCGACGAGTGCGAACGGGAGCCGCGCTGTCTCCGCCGCGCGCAGCAGGTAGCTGATGAGGGCCGACGAGAGATCGTCCACCCACTGGAGGTCATCGACGATCACCACCGCCTGCCCGGACCTCCGGACGCAGCGGTGAGCGGCTTCGAAGAGGCGCAGTGCGTCCGGCGTGGCTTCGCGGGCATCGACGCCGAAGGCGATCGCGCCGAGTTGGGTTCCTTCGCTGCCGGACTCCGTGAGCTTCCTAAGCGCGTCGCGGGCGGCTGCGAGGGGGACGGCCTGCTCGGGCTCATACCCAACGATCCGCAGGAGGCAGGGGGCCGAGATCCGCGAACTCGCCTCGCGAAGCAGCCGGGACTTGCCGCTCCCGGGAATGCCGATCATGACGGTGACGGCCGGCCGTTGGTCTCGCACGGAGCGCTTGATCGTCTCGTGCAGCGCGGCGAGCTCGGCGAGCCGTCCCACGAATTGTCTTGCCATGGCCCTCCGGGCGGTCGGTGGCGTGCCAGGCTCGGCAGGCGTCACGTCCGCTTCTCATACCCTACCCCGCCGAACCGGTGAAGGCCAAGCGACCGCGGGCAGGTTGTTCGCGGGCGTATACTTCTCGGCACTACTCGACCCGGGACGGGCGCACCCGTCCGGCGCCGACTCGACCATTGCCACGCTCCGCAGCGGGCGTGGATGACGAAGGAGGCGCGTCCCGTGTCCAATCCGACCCCACTCATCGATCCGGCCGATTCCCGTGCCGTGCTGCACGTCGGCGACCGGTCGTACGCGTACCACCGGCTCGCCGCATCCGAGGCCCGCGACCTGGCGAGGCTGCCGTACACCGTCAAGATCCTGCTCGAGAACGCGCTGCGCCACGCCGCTTCCGGCGATGGAGTGGTGACCGCGGCGGACGTCCGTACCCTGGCCAATTGGGATCCGACGCAACCGACCGATGCCGAGCTGCCCTTCATGCCCGGGCGCGTCCTCCTTCAGGACTTCACCGGCGTGCCCGTCGTGGTGGATCTGGCCGCCATGCGCGACGCCGTGGCCGCGGCAGGAGGCGACCCTGCGCGGATCAACCCGCTCATCCCGGTCGACCTCGTGATCGACCACTCGGTGCAGGTGGACCTGTTCGGCTCCGATCTGGCGTTCGCCGGCAATGTGGCGCGCGAGTACGAGCGCAACGGTGAGCGCTACGCCCTCCTGCGCTGGGCCCAGCAGGCATTCGACAACTTCCGCGTGGTGCCCCCCGGGACCGGCATCGTGCACCAGGTCAACCTGGAGTTCCTCGCGGACGTGGTGACCGCTCGCCCCGACGCAAACGGAGAGATGGTCGCCTTCCCCGACACGCTGGTCGGCACCGATTCGCACACGACCATGGTCAACGGGCTCGGCGTGGTCGGCTGGGGCGTGGGCGGCATCGAGGCCGAGGCCGCGCTGCTGGGTCAGCCGCTCTACCAGCCGATGCCGGTGGTGGTCGGCTTCCGCCTCGACGGCCAGCTCCCCTCCGGGAGCACCGCCACCGACCTGGTCCTGTACGTCACCGAGATGCTCCGGCGCCACGGGGTGGTGGGCAAGTTCGTCGAGTTCTACGGCCCGGGGCTCTCGCGGCTCTCGCTGGCCGACCGCGCCACGATCAGCAACATGAGCCCGGAGTTCGGCGCCACCGCGACCCTCTTCCCGGTGGACGACGAGACGCTCCGCTACCTGCGGATGACCGGGCGGCCTGCCGAGACGGTGGCCCGTGTCGAGGCCTATGCCAGGGAGCAGGGCCTCTTCCGGGCCGATGACTCCGTCGAGCCGCGCTTCAGCGAGTCACTGAGCCTGGACCTCGGCAGCGTCGAGCCATCGGTCGCCGGGCCGCGGCGCCCGCAGGACCGCGTGCCGCTCACCAATCTGCGCCGATCGTTCCGCGAGGCCTTCCGCGACGGGCTTCAGCCTCACGGGCTGATGGACGAGGCCGGAGAGGAGTCATTCCCGGCCAGTGACCCGCCGTCGTACTCGAGCAGCACTGATGACGCCGAGCGGCCGATGGACCCGGCCCACGAGCACGACCTGACTACCCCCGACATGGAGTACACCGCCTGCGTGGTGGTGAAGGACGGCAAGCCGTTTGAGCTCCGCTCCGGATCGGTCGTCATCGCGGCGATCACCTCGTGCACCAACACGAGCAACCCGAGCGTGATGGTGGCCGCCGGGCTGCTCGCCCGCAACGCTGTGGCGCGCGGCCTGCGCACGCCACCGTGGGTGAAGACATCGCTCGCCCCCGGCTCGCGTGCGGTCACCGACTACCTTGCCGGGGCGGGGCTGATGGAGCCGCTCGAGGCGCTCGGCTTCGACCTGGTCGGCTACGGCTGCACAACCTGCATCGGCAACTCCGGACCGCTCGCCGAGGAGATTGCCGCGGCGATCACCGATAACGACCTGGTCGGGGTCGCCGTGCTCTCCGGCAACCGCAACTTCGAGGGGCGGATCCACCCGCTTGCGCGTGCCAGCTACCTCGCCTCGCCGCCGCTGGTCGTCGCGTTCGCGCTGGCGGGACGGATCGACCTGGATCTCACCACCCAGCCGATCGGCACCGCCAGCGACGGGCGTCCGGTGATGCTCGCCGATCTCTGGCCGGCGGCGGCCGAGGTGGCCGAGGTGGTCGAGGCGCAGGTGCGCTCCGAGATCTTCACGCGCAGCTACGCATCGGTCTTCGACGGCGGCGACCGATGGCGCTCCCTGCCGGTCCCGGCCGGGGATCGCTATGCCTGGGACCCCGACAGCACCTACGTGGCCCTGCCGCCGTTCTTTGCGGGTCTGGGTGCCGAGCCGGCACCGCTGACCGACGTCAGCGGTGCGCGGGTGCTGGCGATGCTGGGCGACAGCGTGACGACCGATCACATCTCCCCGGCGGGGAGCATCGCGCAGACGTCACCGGCTGGAACGTGGCTGGCCGAGCACGGCGTCGAGTCGCGCGACTTCAACTCGTACGGTGCGCGCCGCGGTCACCACGAGGTGATGATGCGCGGCACCTTTGCCAATATCCGGCTGCGTAACCTGCTCACCCCCGACGCAGAGGGGAACGTCACCGAGCACCTGCCCAGCGGGGAGCGGATGACCGTCTTCGAGGCGGCCGCTCGATACGCCGGCGATGGCACGCCCCTGATCCTGCTGGCCGGCCGCGAATACGGGTCGGGAAGCAGCCGCGACTGGGCGGCCAAGGGACCGCAACTGCTCGGCGTGCGCGCGGTGATCGCCGAGTCGTATGAGCGGATCCATCGGTCCAACCTGGTCGGGATGGGGATCCTGCCGCTGCAGTACCTGCCAGGCGAGAACGCCCAGACGCTCGGCTTGACCGGGCGTGAGACCTTTGCGATCGCAGGGATCGCCGAGGGGCTGCGTCCCCGGCAGGAACTGACGGTCACAGCGCAGGGCGACGAGGGTCGGACGGCCAGCTTCAGCGTCATCGCTCGGCTGGACGGCGAAATCGACGTCACCTACCTGCGCAACGGCGGCGTGCTGCAGACGGTCCTGCGACGGCTTGCAGACGATGCCTAGGGCAGGCTGTCGCGATTGCCGGGCACGGCTTCATCGGGCTAGACTCAACCTCGCCCTTCCGACCGCCACATGGAGTGATGCCGCGTGACCGTCCGTTCTGTCGATGACCTGCGCGCCAGGATCCGCGAGGTGCCGGACTTCCCCAAGCCGGGGATCCTCTTCTACGACATCACCACCCTGCTCCGCGAGCCGGCCGCGTTCGCCGAGGTGATCGACCGGATGGCCGACGCGGTCGCCGGAGAGCGGATCGACCTGGTCGTCGGGATGGAGTCGCGCGGTTTCATCTTTGCCGCCCCCCTCGCCTACAAGCTGGGTGCCGGGTTCGTCCCGGTCCGCAAGCTCGGCAAGCTGCCGGCGGAGACGATCGAGGTCGAGTACGACCTGGAATACGGGACCGCGACGCTGGAGATCCACCGCGACGCGATCACCGCCGGACAGCGCGTGCTGATCGTGGACGACCTGCTGGCGACCGGCGGAACGGTGCTCGGCACCATCGAGCTGGTGCGCCGCCTCGGCGGTGAGATCGCCGGGCTTTCGTTCATGGTCGAGCTGACCGCGCTCGGCGGACGCGATCGACTGGGCGAGTTCGTCATCCACACCCAGCTCGCCTACTAGGCCCGATCGGCCTCCCGCCGCCGCCCGCACCGATGGCCGCCGCCCCGACCACCGCCCTGCATGCCCGCGGAGTGAGCGACCGCACCGAGATCGCGGCATTCCTGCAGACCGATCGGCGCTATGCCGCCTATGCCCTTGGCGACCTCGACTCGGCGAACCGCGACCGCTGCACCTGGGGCATGGCCTACGACGAAGCGGGGCGGCCGGTGGCCCTCGCCATGCACCACGAGGGACTCATCCCCCAGCCGCTCTTCCTGATGGGCGACCCGGAGGGCTGTCACGCCGTACTCGCCAGCGTGATCAAGCCGCGCGATGCCTTCTTCCAGGCGAATGACGTGCTGGACGCCGCCATCGGCGACCTGTACCAGCTGGACCGTTCGACCGCCCTGCTGCGCATGGTGGCGGATCGCGATACCTTCCAGCCCTTCGCCGGGCTGGCGGAGCGGCTGGGCCCGGCTGATATCGAGGACCTGAATCGGCTCTACCAGCTCGGCTTTCGCGCCGGCTTCGCGACGACCATCCTTGATGATGCGGTCTATTTCGGGGTGCGGGTCCGCGGACGCCTGGTCAGCGCGGCCGGAACGCACGTGCTCAATCGCCGCGAAGGGGTTGCGGTCGTAGGCAACGTGATGACCCACGCCGACTACCGCGGCCACGACTTCGCCAAGATGGTGACCAGCGCGGTGACGACCGAACTGCTCGACCGTGTTCCCGACGTGGCGCTCAACGTCCACGCCGACAACACCCCGGCGATCGCGGCCTATGCCCGCTTGGGGTACCGTGAGCACTGTCGCCTGAGCGAGCGCCTGGGTCGCCGTCGCAGCGGCGGCTGGGGGCTGATGCGACCGTTACGAGAGGCGATGAGAATCACGTGGCCGAACAACAGATGACCGGCGACATTCGCGATATCGGCCTGGCCGACGCGGGAGCGCTGAAGATCGAGTGGGCAGACCGGCAGATGCCGGTCCTGGCGGGAATTCGCGAGCGTTTCGCCGCAGAGCAGCCGCTCGCCGGCTGGCGGATCAGCGCCTGCCTGCACGTTACGGCCGAGACCGCGAACCTGATGCGCACCCTGAAAGCCGGTGGCGCCGACGCGGTGCTGTGCAGCAGCAACCCGCTCTCGACGCAGGATGACGTGGCGGCATCGCTCGTCGTACACCACGGCATCCCAACGTACGCGATCAAGGGCGAGGATCGTGATTCGTACTACCGCCACATCAATGCGGCGCTCGACCACCGCGCGCAGGTCACGATGGACGACGGCGCTGACCTGGTGAACGAGCTGCACACGCGGCGCACAGAGTTGTTGGCCGAGGTGGTCGGGGGCACCGAGGAGACGACCACCGGCGTGATCCGGCTGCAGGCGATGGCGGCTGCGGGCAAGCTGCGGTATCCCGTCGTCGCCGTCAACGAGGCGCTCACCAAGCACCTCTTCGACAACCGTTACGGGACCGGGCAGAGCGCCATCGACGGTGTGCTGCGCGCCACGAATGTGCTGATCGCCGGCAAGGAGGTCGTGATCGGTGGCTACGGCTGGGTGGGGCGCGGGATCGCGTCGCGCGCGGCGGGCATGGGCGGCATCGTGACGGTCGTCGAGGTGGATCCGATTCGGGCGCTCGAGGCCGCCATGGACGGCTTCCGAGTGGCGACGGCCGGCGAGGCGGCTGCCGTGGGGGACCTGTTCATCGCAGCGACCGGCAACCTGCACGTGTGGGGAGCGGCCGACTTCCCGAAGATGCGCGACGGCGCGATTCTGGCCAACGCCGGCCACTTCAACGACGAATTTGACCTCGGTGCTCTGGAGGCGCAGGCGACCTCGTCCCGCGAGGTGCGCCCATTCACCCGTGAATACCTCATGGCCGACGGCCGGCGTCTCAACCTGCTGGCCGATGGACGCCTGGTCAATCTCGGCGCAGCCGAGGGCCACCCCGCGCTGGTGATGGACATGAGCTTCGCCAATCAGGCGCTGGGGCTGGAGTGGTTGCGCGCCAATGCCGTTGGCCTCGAGCCGAAGGTCTATGGCATCCCCGACGAGATCGACCGCGAGGTCGCGCGCCTCAAGCTGATGAGCATGGGGATCCGCGTCGACCCGATGACGGCCGAGCAGAAGGCGTACAGCGAGTCCTGGGAATCGGGGACGTGAGCGACCTCGAGCACCCCGGCATGGTCGTGGTCCTCGACGTCAACGACATCGGGCGCACCGCAGCGTTCTGGAGTGCGGTCCTCGGCTTCCCGGTTCAGCGCGAGATCACCCAGTTCATGGTCCTTCGGCCCGACGATCCAGCCGACACGCGGCCGCACCTCATTCTGCAGCAGGTGCCGGAGCGCAAGGTGGTCAAGAACCGATCCCACCTGGACCTGCACGTGCCCGACGTCGAAGCCGCCCGGGACCGATACCTGGCGCTGGGTGCGAGCCTGCTGCAGGAGACCAAGAACTGCATCGGCGACTACTGCTGGTACCTGATGGCCGATCCCGAGGGCAACGAGTTCTGCGTGGCGCCAGGCTAACCCCCCTCGGCCCTAGGGGTGTGCATCCCACTCTGCACTGATATCGACGGTGATAAGGGCGCCGGTAGTCGCGTTGCTGCCGAAGATGTCGTTGCACTCCATGCTGCCCGACAGGCCACCGCTGTCGTTCCTGGTCATGTTGAACGTGCAGTCGTACCCCGTGCTCTCCCCCGATGCAGCCGCGATCACTACCGTCCCGTCGCCGAATGTCAGGATCTGGCCCCTGGTCTGGGTGTTCATCAGGATGTAGGCGCCCTCGCCCGACTCCTGGGCGAAGTTGGCGACCCAGCCGCCCTCCGACTCGATCCAGGTGCTCAGGCCCAGCGCGAGGAACGGCAGCTCGCCGGAGGCCTCGTAGTCGCCGCTGATGTTGTAGGTGATCGACCCGTTCGCCCCGCCGCCGCCACCACCACCGCCACCACCGCCAGCAGGCGTCGCGGTCGCTTCACCGCCACCGTCAGGCGTTGCAGTGGCCTCACCGCCGCCGCCGCCGCCGCCATTGCTCTGGCCAGGGGACTCGCCTCCGGTTGAGCTGCAGGCAACCGTCAAGGCCGCCACGGCCAGCAGTGCGAGGAATGGTCGCGGGTGACGCATCGGTGAGACTCCCTCAACTAACGAAATGCCCTGTTGGCTGAGCGGCATGCTAGTGGTTGCTGAGGCCGGCGGGAACCCCATTGTGCAGAGCCCGCGACGCGCGCCCTCTCGCCTCAGCGCGTACACTCGCGGGCGCAGATGTCCATCACTGACGGCCACACCCTGTTCACGTCGGAGTCGGTCACCGAGGGCCACCCCGACAAGCTGTGCGACGCCATCGCCGACGCGGTGCTCGACGACGTG
>JBDSIN010000236.1:0-2873 GCA_039917955.1 Candidatus Limnocylindria bacterium | reverse complement strand
CAGACGCGCGCCTGAGGCGCGTCTCAGTCGGGACGGGTCCGACCGTATCGGTCTGACCCTCTGCTAGACTCGCCGACACGGAGAGGTGTCCGAGTGGTTGAAGGTGCCGCTCTCGAAAAGCGGTGTGCGATGAGCACCGTGGGTTCGAATCCCACCCTCTCCGCCACTCCACCGGTCCCGCCTCCCTCGCTCCCAGCGCGCCTCGGAGAGGTCGCCTAGTGGCCTATGGCGCCGCATTGGAAATGCGGTTCGGGGAAACCCGTCGGGGGTTCGAATCCCCCCCTCTCCGCCACTCCCTCAATTGACCGATAGGGCCACCGCGTCTACCATCGCGGCGGCCGTGCTAGGTGGGGAACTAGCGGTGCCCTGCACCCGCAATCCGCTATAGCGGGACTGAATTCCCGGCCGAGGCCGTACCGCCTCCGCCTCCCACGACATCGACCGACGTTGAGAGTCGGGTCCCACGCAGCGAGAGTCCGCGAACCCCGTCAGGTCCGGAAGGAAGCAGCGGTAAGCGACCGCTCTCGGGTGCCGTGGGGTGACCTGGCTGGAGCCGGACGATGGACGCGCGTGCGGGGACGGTGGGACGACGCCGGGTGCACGGCCACTCACTTCGCCCGCGGCGGTTCGTTGTACGGTAAGGAGACCATGGTCAAGACTGCCGCCGAACCCCCCGCCACCCAGACGACCGCGGTCGAGCCGGGGGCGCCGATGGCCCTCTACCGCCGCTGGCGCGCCCAGCGCTTCGGCGAGCTGATCGGCCAGGACCACATCGTCACCACCCTGCGCAACGCGGTCGCGGCCGATCGAATCTCGCACGCCTACCTGCTCGTCGGGCCACGCGGAACCGGCAAGACCTCCACCGCACGAATCCTCGCCAAGGCGATCAACTGCACCGACCTCGGCACCGATGGCGAGCCATGCGACCGCTGTTACGCCTGCACCTCCGTTCGGGAGGGACGCGCGATGGACGTCATCGAGATCGACGCGGCCAGCCACGGCCTGGTCGAAGATGCCCGGGACCTGGTGATGCGGGCGCTCACCGCCCCGGCGGAGCTGCGACGCCGCGTCTACATCGTGGACGAGGTCCACATGCTCAGCACGCATGCCTTCAATGCGCTGCTCAAGATGATCGAAGAGCCACCACCCCATGTCGTCTTCATCCTGGCAACGACCGATACCCACAAGGTCCCGGCGACCATCATCAGCCGCACCCAGCGCTTCGACTTCCACCGACTGCCGGCCGATCTGATCGCCGGCAAGTTGTCGCGCATCGCCGATGCCGAGCACGTCCAGGCCGATCCCGATGCGCTGGCGCTGATCGCCCGTCTTGCAGACGGCGGAATGCGCGATGCCGAATCGCTCCTTGACCAGGTGTTCGCCTACGCCGGCGACCACGTGACCGCCGATGCGGTGCGCACCGCGGTTGGCCTGGCCGACGAAGGGCAGATCGTCGCCCTGATCGACGCGTACCTGGCGGGGGATGCGGGCGGCGCGCTCGATCGGATCGAGGAGCTCGGCGACGTGGGCCGCGACATGGGCCAGGTGGCCGGTCAGGCGGAGGAGGAGGCCCGGCGTCGTCTGCTGCGCTCCGCCGGCGACCCGCCGCTCGCGCGTCACCTGGCAGCCATCCTGCGCACCCTCGCCGAGGCGGCATCGGTCGGCGCGCGGGAAGGGCGCGCACGACTGGCACTCGAGCTGCTCGCGGTGGATCCACCGCTCCCCGCTCCTGCGGCCGCTGCTGCGCCGCCTCATGCCGTCGCTGTGACAGCCGCTGCGCCGCCTCATGCCGTCGCTGGGACAGCGCCCCGGCCGGCGCCGAGCCCCGCCACGCCACGGCCGCCGGTCCCGGTCGAGGCCGAACCGCAGGTCGTCGAGGCAGAGCCGCAGGTTGCCGAGGTAGCGGAGCCGCCGCCCGCGACTGCCGGCGGTGCCATCGACCTGGCCGAGGTCCGCGAGCGCTGGGCCGAGGTCGTCCAACGCGCCGCGCCGGCCATCAAGCCGTTGCTCACCGAGTGCCGCCCGGTCGCCGTCAACGGGGCGCGGTTGACGCTCGCCTTTCCGGAGGAGCGGTCATTCATGCGCCAGAAAGTGGCCGCCAAGTCCGCGGCCATTGAGCAACTTCTCGGCACCGTGCTCGGTGGCAGTTGGGCGGTCGAGTGCGTCACCGGCAATGTCGAGCTCGAGCCGCTGACCATGGCCCAGGCCCTCGCCCCTGACCCGGGCGACCCCGCCGCGACCGCTATCCTCGACCTCGTGATCCAGATCACTGGCGGCGAGGAGATCGAAGCGCCCGAGGTCCACTAGCCGATATCGCAGCGCCGGGCGCTGTCCGACCCCGACAAGCCAGGAGTACCGAACGCGTGAACGTGACCCAGATCGCCAGGATGGCGCAGCAGATGCAGGCTCAGATGGCCCAGGCCCAGGAAGAGCTGCGTGAGACTACGCTCGAGGCGACCGCCGGCGGGGGAGCGGTCCGCGTGGTGATCACCGGGGGGCAGGAGATCCGCGCCATCGAGATCGATCCGGCAGCGGTCGATCCCGATGAGGTCGAGATGCTGCAGGACCTCGTGATCGCCGCGGTCAACGAAGCGATCGCGCGGAGCAAGGAGCTCGAGCGCGACCGGATGGCCTCCGTGGCCGGCGGCATCGGTCTGCCGGGCATGCCGGGCCTCGGCGGCGCCGCTCGGCGCGGCCTCCGCTGAGCCGCACCATCCTGACCTCGAGGGTGCCGTCATGACCGGTCTGATCGCCCCTGTGGCGCGCCTCATCGAGGAGTTCAGCAAACTCCCCGGCGTCGGGCGCAAGACCGCCCAGCGGCTGACCTACCACATGCTCCGCGCTCCCGCGGACGAGGCCCGCGCCCTCGCGTC
>JBDSIN010000235.1:0-4787 GCA_039917955.1 Candidatus Limnocylindria bacterium | reverse complement strand
TGATGTTGCCCTGGGCTGAGAGGGTGCCGGTGTTGAGCGTGCCATCGGTCAGGGTCAGGGCGCCAGTGACGGTAGCCGCCCCAGCCAGGGTCAGCGTGCCGGCGGTGTGGGTCAGGGCGCCTGTGACCACCATCGTGCTACCAGCCAGGATGGTCTTCGCGGCCGAGACGAAGGTCACGTTGGCGAAGCTCTTGGTCCCCGCCAGATCGATGTTCGCCGTGCTGGTGGCGAATGCAACGGTGCCGCCATTCGGTGCAAACGCTCCGCCGGCAAGCGTAAACGCCGCCGTCACCCGCAGCGTGCCTGTTGTGCTGGTGAATGAGCCGGCGTTGAGCGTGAATGCACCGTTGACCGTGATCGCGGAGTCGCCGCCGCTAAATGTCCCATCGCTCTGAGTCAGGCCGCTCGCGCCGACGGTAAGCGTGCGTCCGGATGCCTGAGTGATGACCCCGGTGTACCCGGCGTTGACAGCCACTCCGAGGACGGAGGCGGAGGCATCGATCGTCACATTCTTCGTGCCAGAGCCATCGAAGGCGACGGTGTCGGCAGCAACCGGAACGGCGCTGCCCGACCAGTTGGCAGCCTCGGACCAGTTATTGGTGACGCCGAGGCCGGTCCATGTTCGCGCGGCGCCGTGCACCGGCGTAACCTGCAGCGCCGCCGGCGCCGCCGTCGCGAGAAGTAGCACCAGGAGAATGGCGCGCAGGACCCGCCGAGACGAACGGTCTGCGGGGTCGGACAGCGCGACGCTGCTTCCACGACCGACGCGAAAGGAGATTTGGGCTCTCCAGCTGTCCCGCTAGCCCCCCTGCGTGCTCCGGCGTTGGAGCGGCGGCGACACGTTACCAGAAACCGTTTCACCCGCGGGGTGGCAATGAACTGACCAGGCACCCACGCCGAGCACGCATCGTAAGGTGGTAGCGACCGCGCCACCGGGCAATAGGCCAATCGCCGAACCTCCAGTAACTGCCGGCGGTGTTAGCGTACGGAGATGCGCGCTTTCCGGAGCCAACCAGAGCTCAGCACCGTACGCATCGAGGCGTTTGCCGATGGCGTCTTCGCCATTGCGATCACGCTACTCGTGCTTGAAATCGGCGTGCCGCACCTTGGCATGGGCGAGTCCATGCTTGACGCTCTCTAGGGACTGTGGCCATCTCTGTTCGGGTACGTCTTCGGGTTCTGGGTGATCGGGATCTACTGGGTCAATCACCACTACGTGTTCAGCCTGTATCGCCGCAGCAACCACGTCTTCGGGCTGCTCAACGTCGTGTTCCTGATGACCATCGCCTTCCTGCCCTTTCCGACGGCAGTTCTGGCGGAGTACGTGGCCGACCCGGCTCATCGGGATGGCGCGATCGTCTTCTACGTCTTCGCGCTCATGCTGCCTGCGCTCACCTGGTCGACCATCTGGTTCTATGCGTCGCGGGTCGCGCATCTCGTTGACGCCCGACTGTCGGACCGATTCATCCGGTTTCTGTCGTGGCAGTACGCCGGCAGCGTGGCAGCCTACGGTTCGATCCTGCTCATCTCGCTGGTGAACGGCGTCGTAGCCCTGGCGCTCGCGGTGATCGTGACGATGGCCTACGTGGTCCCACCCAGGACTCCCGAGTACCGCGAAGAACCCAAGCACTAGGCGCGACGAATGGGTCAGCCCCGGCGGGCGTGGGTCGGCCAACGCCGACAGTCCTCCGGGATCAGCTGTTACGCCATCCGGCAGGGTTCGATGGAAAGTTGGCGCCCCTGGTTGATCGCTAGCCGATCGGTTGAGCCGCCGCGTCGCGAGAACGCGCGCCGGCCCGCCGATCACCAGCGGTGGGTGGGCCGGCTTCCGCCACGGTTGCCAGGCGGTCCAGGATCGGCTGCGCACCGAGTCGCTCGAGGGTCTTGCGCGCCCAATCGATCGCCGTCTGGACCTCCGCCGCAACCAGCTCCGCGGGGGGCAGGAGGGTTGCCATGTCGGTCACGGCCAGCGCCTCGTCGAAGGCCAGTCCGGCCTGGCGCCAGCCTTTGAGCACCTCGCGGTAGGCGGCCAGCGCCTCAGCGCCGCGCCCCTCGAGCGCCGCGATCCCGGCCCGGATGGTGGCCATGTCGAGCTCCACGGCCGTTCCGCGGTAACCCGACTCCACCAGCGCCCCAAGAGTCTCGCGCGCGCCATCGGCGTCGCCAGCCCACAGCGCTCCACGGGCGGCCAGGGGCCAGGCCAGGGGCCGGAAGTAGGTCGTGGTTCGAGCCGCCACCTCCGCCTCGCTCCGTGCCTCCCCGTACGCGCCGGCGGCAAGGGCCGCCCAGGCGCGGGCCCAATGTTCGTACGACTCGAATTGGACATCGGTGATCTCCTGGCGCAATCGCGCCGCGGTGGCGATGTCGGCAGATGCATCCTGGCCGCGCAGCGCGGTCAGCACGGCACGGTCGATGAAGAACTCGCTGTAGTGGGCAGCGGACGCCTCGGGAGGAATCCATTCTTCCAGTAGGTCTGCTGCCCACTGCCATTCGCCGACGCGGATGGCGCAGATGCTCCCGTTGCCGACCATCTGGAAGCCGTACGCGCGGGAGCTGATGCGATGGGCGATCTCCAGCCCCTCGCGCGCCAGGGCCAGTCCCTCGGCGGGGTCGTTCCACTGCGCGTAGAAGGTGAGGAGGGTCCGGCCCCCGCGCTCAAGGTTCTGGTAGTTCGTGGCGATCGCCAGCTGATGTCCGCCGCGCAGGAGGACAAGCGCTTCGCGCGCGCGGTTGAGATTGATCAGGACTCGCCCCCGCAGGATGAGCCCCGAGACGATCGCCTCCATCAGGTCGAGGCGCTCGGCGATCGGCAGGTAACTGTCAACCCAGCGCAGCGCAGCCTCGTCCTCCAGGCTTGCCGACAGGCCGGCCGCCAACGCCGACATCAAACGGACCCCTGCGGGCTCCTGCTCGAGATCGGCGAACTCCTCCCAGGCCTCTTCGACGAGCTCGACACCCCGCTGCGGGGTGCCGAACCAGCCGTTGAGTACGGTGGCGTGGTTGGCAATCGCGGCAGCGATCGCGGGGCGGTCCCCCATCGCGCGGGTGGCCTCCAGGCGCCCGAGCGCATGGCGCTCGACGGTCGGTGGATCGAGCCCATGCTCGGCCGATGTCTGCGCGCGTGTGTGCAGGTCAAGGCGGTCCTGTGCGCTGGACGCCACCTCGAGCGCCTGTTCCAGGAACTTGACTGCCTGCTCGTGTGAGCCGAGCGACGCCGCACGATCCGCGGCGCCCCGAAGGGCAATCCGCGCCTGCGCCGCCAGCGCATCGGCTTCGTGCTGGTCGGCCGCCAGTCGCTGGGCGGAGAGGTAGTGGCCGGCGAGGCCGCCGGCCAGCTCATCGGTCCCCAGGCTCTCGAAGAATCGCGCCGCAGCGAGATGCCGGACCTTGCGGTCCTTCTTGGCGAGGGTGTTATAGGCGACCTCGCGAATAAGGGACTGCATGAACGAGTACTGGCCGAGCTCAGGCGACCGAGCGTCCGCCTCCAGCACCAGCAGCTCGCGCCGGATGAAGGTGCGCAGCCGCGGCTCGAGGTCGGCCGAGGCGACGCCGGAGACCGCGGAGAGGCCCGCAACCGTGAAGCTCTGCCCCAGCACAGCCGCGTCCTCAATCAACGCGCGGTCGGCGGGTTCAAGCCCATCCAGCCGTGCGGCGATCAGCGAGGTCAGCGTCTGCGGAACCGCTATGTCGTCGAGGTCGGCGGTGGGACGGTAGGCGCCCTCCTCGAGCACCAACTGACCCTGGGCCAACAGCATGCGGACCGTCTCGACGGCGTACAGCGGGATGCCATCGGCGCGCTCGACGATGGCATCGGCGGCGCGAGACGGAAGGCCGGGGACCAGCCCCGCCAAAAGGCGGTGCATCTCCTCGGGCGGGAGCGGCTCCAGGTGGATCGACGCGAATGTCCGCTTGCCGGCGCCCCAGTCGGGCCGCTTTTCGAGCAGCTCCGGGCGAGCCAGGGTGATCACCGTGATGGGGACAGTGCGGCTCCACTCCATGAGGTGGTCGATGTAGTCGAGCGTCCCGGTATCAGCGTGGTGCAGGTCCTCGAAGACCATGACCACCGGCGAGGTCGCCGCCATTCGCTCGAAGAACGTGCGCCACGCGGCAAAGAGCTGGTCCGAGCTGATATCGGCCTCAAAACCGAGCAGGGCAAGCAGGGCCGCCTGGATCCAGCGCCGCTCCTCGGCGTCGGGCACGTGCTGCTCAACAGCGGCCGCGATCTTCTCCTGGCTGGTTGCCTCGTCGTCCGTCTCCAACAGGCCGGCGCGTCCGCGGACCATCTCGCCCAGCGCCCAGAAGGTGATGCCGTCCCCGTAGGCGGGGCTCCGGCCGGCGTGCCACCAGACTTGGCCCGCCAGCCCATCGATGTATTTGAGGAACTCCCAGGCCAGCCGGGACTTCCCGATCCCGCCCGGACCGATGACGCTCACGAGGCGTGGCTTGCCCTCGCGCTGGGTGGCGTGGAAGAGGTCCTTGACCTGGCGCAGCTCCTCGTCTCGACCGACGAACGGCGCTTCGAGGGCCTCGCTGCGGTTGCGGCCGCCGCGCTCCGACACCACGCGGACCGCCCGCCAGGTCGGGATCGGCTCCGTCTTGCCCTTCAGCACCTGCTCTCCAGCCTCCTCGAAGACGATCGACTGCGCGGCTGCCCGCTGGGTCGTCTCTCCGACCAGGACGGTGCCGGGGGCTGCCGCTGACTGAATGCGGCTGGCGGTATTGACGATGTCGCCGGCGACCATGCCCTGGTTGGTGGCACCCAGCGTCACCGCAGCCTCGCCGCTCAA
>JBDSIN010000234.1:0-31011 GCA_039917955.1 Candidatus Limnocylindria bacterium | reverse complement strand
GAAGCATACCCGACGGGGCAAGAGCGGCGCCACCCGGACCTCGTCCGCGCCCGTGAACGGCGCCACCGCGACGTCGCCCGGCGTCAGAGCGGCGTCCCGACGACCCTCATCAGGATCGCAACGACCTCGGCGGGGAGTCCGGCAGCGGCCGCGAGCAACTGCGGCTCGCGGAGCAGGGTGATGACGGTGCCGGCCACCAGGAAGGGTCCGAATGGGATGTAGCTCTTCATCCCGGCGCGTCGCATGGCGAGGAGCGCCAGCCCGGTCACCGCCGAAAGCAGGGCCGCCACGAAGAGCGCGACGAAGACGCTGGGCCAGCCGAGCAGCAACCCGAGCGGCACAACCAGGTAGAGGTCGCCGGTCGCCACCCCGCCGCGAACGAGGACGCCGAGGAGGCCGAGGAAGGCGAGCGCCGCGGCTGCTCCGATCGCCGCATCAAGCGGGCTGACGGCTGGGTTGAAGGGGGCGAAGACCGCGGCGCCAAGGATCAGCGGGTCGAGCACGAGGTGCGGCAGGCGTCGTTGATCGAGATCGGTGGCGGTGAGCACCACCATCAGGCCGAGCAGAGCGAGGTGCACCGCCGTGGCCCACAGCGGGAGGCCAGACCGCCAGGCGATCCCACCAGCGGCCGCTGCGGCAGCGGCCGCCAGCAAGACGGTCCTCATTCCGGGGGCCCGCCGCGAGGCCTCATCAGCAGGCCAGACGCTGGCCAGACGCTCGGCCCACGCGCCGAGCAGCGCGAATGCGATCGCGACGAGTGCCACCGGCAGCGTCACGTGGCGGTTGGCTCCTCGCCCCGGGCCAGGCTAGGCGCGCGGTGCGAAGTCGAGCGCCAGGCGCACAAGGGTCGAGACCGCGGTCCCCAGCGCTCCCTTGGGGTTGTGCGCCTTGTCCGCTGTCAGATAGGCGCTGCCGGCGATGTCGAGGTGCACCCACGGCACGGTGACGAAGTCGGCCAGGAAGACGGCACTCTTGATGAGCGAACCGTCCCGCGTCCCGGAGTTCACGATGTCGGCGTGCGCCGAATCGAGCGCGGCACGGTATTCGGTGGCGAGTGGCATCTCCCAGACCCGCTCGCCCGTCGCCGTCGCCGCCGCTTCGACGGCCCGGCCCCAGTCGCGGGGCTTGGCGAAGTAGGCGCTGTACAGCTCCCCGAACGCCATCGACGCGGCACCGGTCAGCGTCGCGACGTCAACCAGGTGGGTGGCGCCCTGCAACTCGGCCCAGTGGAGGGCATCGGCCAGGATCAGGCGCCCCTCGGCGTCGGTGTTGATCACCTCGATCGTCTTGCCGTTCATGGCCCTGACGACATCACCGGGACGCTGTGCGTTCCCGCCGGGCATGTTCTCGACCATCGGAGCGACCGCCATGAGCGGTGTCTCTGGGGCAAGCCGCGCCACCGTGCGCGCCGCCGCCACAACCGCCGCCGCGCCCGACTTGTCGTGCTTCATCTCCTCCATCGCGGCCGCCCCCTTGATGCTGATCCCGCCGGAGTCGAAGCAGACGCCCTTGCCGACGATCGCCAGCCGGCGGTCGCCGCCGCGCTCCCAGCCGGGCAGCTTGATGGCTATCAGGCGCGGCTCGTGGGTCGCGCCCTGCCCGACGCCCAGCAGCGCCCCCATCCCGAGTGCCCGCATCTCCTCGACGCCAAGCACCTCCACGCTGCAGCCATCGGCGACAAGCTCGCGGGCCACGTCCGCCATGCGCTCCGGGTACAGGTCGTTCGAGGCCCGATTGGCCAGGACGCGCCCGAACTCGACACCATCGGCGAGCACCATCGCCCGCTCCATCTCGCCGGCCGACGGGGCTCCTTCGCCGACCAGCACCACCTCGCCGACGCTGCGCAGTGATGCCGCGGTATCGCGCGTGCGGCCGTAGTACGCGAAGGGGCGGAAGGTCCCCTGCTGCGCGCCAACCGCGGCTGCGGCAAAGCCGTCGGCGTCCTCGCCGTCCCGCAGCCAGAGCGCCAGCGTCTGCACGCCGTGGCCCTGCAGCCGCCGCGTGGCGGTCGATGCGATCCGGCGCGCTCGCCACGGCCCCTTGCCGCGGCGCATGCCGTTCACGATCAGGATGCGCTGGAACGGCAGATCCCCGGCCGGGATCAGCGCCGTGTAGCGCTCAGCGATACTGAACTCGCCCCAGTCGATGGCGCCGCGGATCACCCCACCGGCCGCCGCGTCGAGCGCGGCGAGATCGGCCGGAAACTCGGCGTCCTCCTTGTAGATGGGGACGGCCAGGACATCGGCCGATACCGAGGCGGGGTTAACGGACTCAGCGCGAACGCGCATACGTGTCTCCTTGGATGGGCGGCTGGTCAGACCGATGCAGCAGCGAGACGGACGCGCGCTCCGGCACCTCGAGTATAGGGGGCGACCGGCGGTCGGTTCATTTCGGCGCCATGAGCCGCGCGACCGCTGCGCGCGCGGCAAGCGCCCCCTCGAGCAGGTCCGCGACGCGGCGCTGCGCGTTGATGCTGACCGCCGAAGCGCCCTCGGCGAGTGCCAGCGCCAGGGCATTGTCTGCCCCCCGTGCGTACTCGCCGGCGACCCCGTACCGAGCAGCCGCTCGTGCGACCGCCTCGGCGTCGCCGGCGATCGTCGCGGCGGCGATCTCGCGAGCCGCGGCATACAGCTCGCCGATCGTGCTGAGCCAGAACCCGAAGGTCTCAGGCGGCTGCTCCCACGCGACGAGGAGCGCCAGTGCAGGATCGCCCTCCGTCAACCGATCCAGCGCGGCGTACGGGTCATCGTCGCGCAGCGCCTCGACCGCCGCGCCGAGCGCCTCGTTGACCGCGGTCGTTGCGCGCCGCTGCTCGACGAACTCGGTGGCCGCATCGCCCGAGGCTCTCAGCTGCGCGGCGACGATGAGCAGATCGGTGCCGGCCGCCGGTGCCGGCGGCACCATCGAGCCCGGCGCCACCGAGGCGACCGTCCCGGCAAGGTCGCGGAGCGCGCGTCCGAGCGCATCGGCGACGGAGCTCGCCTGCTCCACTGCCAGCGCCGCAGCCTCGAATTCTGCAACGGGCGGCAGCTCGCTGGTTCGCGTTCTCGCCGCTCCGGCCCGGGCGTGGTGCAGGGCAGCGTCGAGGGGTTCGATCAGCCCGGCCAGCAGGGCATCGGCCGAGTTCGCGGCGGCTGCCAGACCCGCCTTGCGGTGAGCCTCGATATCGGGGGCAGCGACGGTCGGATCCGCCGGACGAAGGCAGAGTGCCGAGCCGATCGCCAGGATTCCGATGCCTGCCATCAGCCCAGCCATCGGGCGCCCCCGTATCATGATCCGGTGGACCTCGCCGCGCTCCGTTCGCTGCCCAAGGCCGAGCTGCACCAGCACCTCGACGGGGCGATGCGCCCCGAGACAGCCGTCGAACTGAGCGCCGGTGTGGGGACCACCCTCAGCCTGGACGAGGCGCGCGCGCGCCTGGTGGGGCCGCCTCGCTGCCGCGACCAGGCGGAGCTGCTCACCTACTTCGACCTTCCGATCGCCCTGCTGCAGACGGCAGCGGCGCTCCGACGCGTGACAGCGGAGCTGGTCGAGTCGATGCGGGACGACGGCATCGTGTACGGCGAGATCCGATGGGCCCCACGGCTGCACCTTGAAGGCGGCCTGTCGGTCTTCGACGTGATCGAGGAGGTCGCCACGGGGATCGCCGAGGCGGCGGTGCGCCTTGGACCGCGGACGCCCCTGATCGGGCTGATCGTCACGGCGATGCGTTCGCACCCGCCCGGCGTCAACGTGGAGCTGGCACGGACCGCGGCCGCGTTCGGGCCGCCGGTCATCGGCTTCGATCTCGCCGGTCTGGAGGCCGCGTACCCCGCGCCACCGCACGCGGCGGCGTTCCGCGCGGCTGAGGAGGGTGGACTTGCGCTCACCGCACATGCCGGCGAGGTGCCGGGGGCAGAGCGGATCCGCGACGCGCTCAACCTGGGCGTCCGACGGATCGCCCACGGCGTGACCACCATCGACGATCCGGAACTGCTGGCGCTTGTCCGCGAGCGCGGGGTCACGCTCGACCTGTGCCCCACCAGCAACGTGCAGGCCGGTATCGTGCCGGACCTGGCGTCGCACCCACTGGCTGCCCTCCACCGGGCCGGCGTCAGCGTCACCCTCTCGACCGACGACCGCACCGTGTCCGCCACCACGCTCACCGAGGAGATGGGACGCACCGCGGAGGCGCTGGGGCTGAGCCGCGGCGAGCTCGCGGAGATTGCCGTCAACGCGTTCCGGAGCGGATTCGGCCCGCGGGTGGCGCTCGACCCGATGACCGCGGCAGCGGAATTGGCATGGTCGGGCTGGGCGAAGAGCGAGCCGACCATCAGCTGAGCACGAGGCCGAGCAGGGCTGCCACCGCGGCCGGATCAGTCGCGACCCAGTCGGGGCGGCGCTCCCCCTCGAGACCCTCGGACGTGACGACATCGGCGACACCGGTCAGCACCAGGATGGAGCGGATCCGCGCGCGGCGCGCCGCAACGATGTCGGCGTCCGGGTTATCACCGACCACGAGGGCGTCATCGGGCGAGACGCCTGCCTCCTCCAGGATCGACTCGAACATGGCCGGTTCCGGTTTGCCGATGACGATCGGGTCGACCCCACTCGCGACCCGGACGGCTGAGACCACGGCGCCGGCGCCCGGCAGGAAGCCCTCGGGTACCGGGTAGCGGGCGTCGGCGTTCGTCGCCACGAAGCGAGCCCCGTCGCGGATCGCAGTGGCGGCGATGGCGATGCGGCGGTAGTCGATCGCCTGATCGAGGCCGCAGACCACCGCGTCGTGCCGCTCGGAGAGCGATCCTCCGTGATAGCCCGCCGGCGCCGCGTCAGTCACCGGCGTCACGGCGAATCCTGCACTCCGGAGCTCGGCGATCATCCCGGGCGCACCCACGGCAAGGACCCGGTGCACCTCCGGCAGGTGCGCGCGCAGGTGGTCGATTGTGGCCGAGGTGCTGGTCACGACCTCGGCGGCCGTCGCCGCGACCCCCATGCCGGTCAGACGCTGCGCATACTCGGTGCGCGTGGCCATCGAGTTGTTGGTCGCAAATCGCACACCGATGCCGCGTCCGTGCAGGGCGCCGATAAGGGTATCGACGCCAGGGATCGGGCGGTCGCCGCGATACACCACGCCGTCCAGGTCGAAGATCACCAGTCGCGGGACGATCGGGATCGCGGGCTGCATATGGTCGCGATGATACGGTGGTGCCGTAGACGGCGATTGCAGTCGCGAAAACCCTTGAGGCCTTGCGTTGTCAACCGGTATGATGCTGGAGATTAGGGCCGGGGCAGCCCATAGCTGACCGCGCCACGGGCTCGCGACCACGCGGGCACGGAAGCTTCACACCTTGGGTGGAGGAGAATAGATGCGGATTCAGCGACGGCATGGATTTGTCGCAACCCTTATTACCTCTGCGCTGGTGCTGGCCGCCTGCAGCAGCGCACAGATCGACGTCGGCAAGGGCCTGTGCCGGGTCATCGGCGACAACGCCGCGGCCACACCGGCCCCAGTCACCGCCGGCGGAACGAGCGACCTGTTGGTCGGCGTCGTCACCGACGTGGGAACCCTCGACGACCGCAACTTCAACCAGTACAGCTGGGAAGGTGCAAAGGCCGGGGCAGCCTCCATCGGTGCTCCCGAGCCGAAGGCAGTCGTGACGACGAACGAGTCGCAGTACGCGGCCAACATCCAGTCGTTCATCGACCAAAACTACGACATCATCATCACGGTCGGCTTCGCCCTCGGCGCCGCGACGCTTGAGGCGGCCACCGCCAACCCTGACGTCCACTTCATCGGCGTCGACCAGTTCCAGGGCAATGACCCCGTCGGCAACTACGAGAGCCTCATCTATAGCGAGGCGCAGGCCGGGTACCTGGCCGGGATCATCGCCGGCAGCATCAGCGTGTCCGGTGAAATCGCCACGCTCGGCGGGGCGAACTTCATTCCGCCGGTCGTGAATTACATGCGCGGCTTCCAGAACGGCGTCCTGAGCGTCAACGCGGACGCGACCGTGCACCTCAAGTACGTCACCGATTCGGACCTGACCCTCGCGTTCAACGACCCGGCCGGCGGCAAGAGCTTCGCCGACCAGTTCCTGGCCCAGAACACGGGGGTGGACGTCCTCTTCCAGGTGGCCGGCAAGACCGGTAATGGCATGCTGCAGGCCGTCGAGGAGGCGGGCATCTACGGGATCGGCGTCGACGTCGACCAGTGGGCCTCGACCGCCGACTCGGCCGAGTGCATCGTCACCAGCGCCGAGAAGAAGCTGACCAGTTCGGTCCGGACCGCCATCGAGGAGTTCGCAGCGGGCACCGTCCGCGACAGCAACCAGTTCCTGGGCGCTGACACCGACATGATCGGACTGGCACCCTACTACCAGTTCGCCGATCTGATCACCAGCGAGATCCAAGGCAAGGTCGACACCGCCTTTGAAGCCATGGCGGGCGGCACGCTCGACCCGTGCGCGCCCAACGCCTGCTTCACCGGTGACCCTGATCCGGGAACCTGAGTACGGTTACCGGAACCTGACGAACCGATGACGCGAGCGGGCCGATCTCCGGATCGGCCCGCTCGCTCGTTTCCTGGCAGGAGGGTCGCGTGGGTATGACCCCAGGAGCGCACAACCGCGCCCCCGCCCTGCTCGAGATGCGGGGCATCACCAAGCGGTATCCCGGCGTCGTAGCCAACGACGCGATCAGCCTCGAGATACGCGCCGGCGAGATTCACGCCCTGCTCGGTGAGAACGGGGCCGGCAAGACGACCCTGATGAACGTCCTCTATGGGCTGGCTGCCCCTGACGAGGGAGAGATCCTGATGGAGGGGCTGGCGATCAAGATCGCCAGCCCGCACGACGCCATCGCGCGCGGGATCAGCATGGTCCACCAGCATTTCATGCTCGTGCCGGTCCTGTCGGTCGCGGACAACATCCTTCTCGGCGACGAGCCGATGAAGAACCTCGTGTTCGTGGATCGGTCCGCCGCCAGCGCCCGCATCCGTGAACTCGGCGCCTCATTCGGCTGGGAGATCGACCCCGAGCGGCCGGTCGGTCAGCTGTCGGTTGGATGGCAGCAGCGAGTCGAGATCCTGAAGGCTATCTACCGCAATGCGAAGGTCCTCGTCCTCGATGAGCCGACCGCAGTGCTCACGCCACAGGAGACCAAGGAGATCTTCGGCGTGTTGCGCCGACTCAAGGCCGAGGGCTACGCGATCGTCTTCATCAGCCACAAGCTGTACGAAGTGCTCGAGATCGCGGACATGATCACCGTCATCCGCCGCGGGAAGGTGGTCGGCAGCCGTGAGCCGGCGACTACCAACGAGGATGACCTGGCCGAGCTGATGGTGGGGCGCGAGGTCCAGCTGACGGTGGATCGAGGCGAGAGTCACCCGGGCGACCGCATGCTCGAGGTGGAGGGCATCAGCGTCAATGACGACAGGGGTCGTGAGGTCGTCCATGACGTGAGCTTCGAGGTGCGCGCCGGGGAGATCTTCGGTATCGCGGGAGTGGCCGGCAACGGCCAGGACGAGCTGGTCGGAGCGGTCACCGGTCTGCGGCGCGTGCACCGGGGCACGATCCGGCTGGGCGGCGACGACGTGACGAGAGCGGACCCGCGGCGACTCCACAAGATGGGCGTCGGCTTCGTCCCCGGCGACCGGCAGCGGTTCGGGCTCGTCCTCAGCTTCCCCCTGTCCGACAACCTTGTCCTCAACGACTACTACCACGCGCCGTACGCCCGAGGACTGGTGCGCGACGACGATGCCATCCTCCGCAACGCCGAGGCCGTAATCGCCAAGTACGACGTGCGGACGCCTTCCGCCACCGTGCCATCCCAGACGCTGTCGGGCGGCAATCAGCAGAAGCTCATCGTCGCGCGCGAGTTCGAAGGCGATGTGCGCCTGCTTGTCCTCGACCAGCCGACTCGCGGACTCGACGTCGGCAGCATCGAATTCATTCACCGGCAGGCGGTCGCGCGGCGAGACACCGGCGTGGCAATCCTCCTCATCTCGGCGGAGCTCGACGAAGTCCTCGAACTGTCGGATCGCATCGGCGTGATGTACCGAGGGCGAATCGTCGAGGTCCTTGACGGGCGGTCGGCGAGCCGAGAGGAGGTCGGCCTGCTGATGGCCACCGGCGGGCGCACCAGCGGGATCCAGGAGCAGATCGTGGAGACCGCGTCGTGACGGCGGGGGCACGCGTGGTGGCGGCGTTGCATCGCGGCCGAACGGTGGCGCTCGTCCCGGCGCTCTCGATTGCGCTGGCGCTCGTCATCGGCGCCGTGATCATGATCCTCAGCAGCCCGCTGGTCAGCGGCGAGTTCGACCCGACGCTGCCAGTGACGGCATACCAGGCCATGCTGAGCGGGGCGTTCGGCTCGTTCGACGGCGTGGTGCGCACCCTCGTCAACGCCACGCCGCTGGTCCTCGCCGGGCTGGCGGTCGGGATCGGCTTCAAGGCCGGGCTCTTCAATATCGGCGCGCAGGGGCAGTTCCTGATCGGCGCCCTGACGGCCGCGGCCGCCGCACTCGCGCTGAACGACGCCTCGCCCTTCGTGGCGATCCCGATCGCCCTGGTGGCCGGCATGCTCGGTGGATTGCTGTGGGGCTTTGTTCCCGGCGCCCTCAAGGCGTACACCGGGGCCCACGAGGTGGTGGTCACCATCATGCTGAACTACGTGGCCCTGGCCGTGCTGTCGTGGGCGATCTCCGGTCCGCTCCGGGGCCAGAACGTGACTTTTGCGCGCACCGACGACCTCATTGGCGCCAGCCTCCCCATCTTCCTGGGACGCGACGGCCATATCGGCCTGCTGATCGCTGCCGTCTCGGTGCCGCTGGCGAGTTGGCTCCTGTACCGGAGCACGATCGGCTTCGAGATTCGCACCACCGGCGCAAACCCGGACGCAGCCCGCTACGCCGGCATGCATCCGCGAAAGCTGATCGTCTTCACCATGTCCCTGTGCGGACTGCTCGCCGGACTGGCAGGGGCGTCCCAGCTGCTCGGCGAGGTCGGCTACATGACCGCCTCGTTCTCAACCACCGTGGGATTCGACGCGATCGCGGTGGCCCTGCTGGGGCGCGCGCACCCGGTCGGCATCCTGTTCGGAGCGCTGCTGTTCGGAGCCATGCAGGCCGGGTCCGGCAACATGCAGATCCTTGCCGGCCTTCCGGTCCAGATGGTCGGCGTGCTCCAGGCGACCATCCTGCTGGTACTGACCGCGGAGGTCGTAGTTCGGCGCCTCTTCCGCGTTCAGGCGAGCGGCCCCGAGCTTGTCGAGCTGGCGTCGGTGTCGCGCTCGTACGGCGGGAAGGGGACCGGCTAGATCATGGACGCGCTGTTCGACATCCCGATCATCGGCCTGGTCATCCAGTTCGCGGCCTACATATTCGACCAATTCCCGATCGTGGCGCCAATCATCGCCGCCGCCGCCGTGCCCATCGTGCTCGGCGCGCTGTGCGGGTTCATGAACGAACGGTCCGGCGTCGTGAACATCGGGATCGAAGGGATGATGCTGCTTGCCGCCTTCACCGCGTGGTGGACTGCTTCCCTGAGCGCGCAGCTCATCCCCACCGGCCCCGGGCCGCTGGGGATCACGCCAGCGCTCCTGATCGGCCTTGCCTGCGGGATCGGCGCCGCCTGCCTCGCCTCGCTCCTCCACGCGTGGCTCTCGATCAGCTTGCGCGCCGACCAGATCATCAGCGGGACGATCATCAACATCTTTGCCTTCGGGGTCACCGGATACCTCAACCTCCTGGTCAGCCAGCACGCCCCGCCCGCCGCCGGCCAGTTCGGCAAGTTCCTGTTGCCGGGCAGCATCACCGAGCTCCCGCTGATCGGCTTCCTCGTGAAGTCGTTCATCAGCATCGGTCCCATCGCAATGAGCATGCTGATCAGCGTGATCGTGCTCCAGGTGCTCCTCTTCCGCTCGCGCTGGGGCCTGCGCACGCGGGCGGTCGGCGAGCATCCGCGCGCGGCCGAGACGGTCGGCATCGACGTGATTCGCCTCCGCTACCGCAACGTCATCCTGGGTGGCGTCTTCGCCGGGCTGGCGGGTGCCTACCTGACCATCGAGTTCGGCAACGCGTTCCAGAGCGGCATGACCAACGGCCGCGGCTTCATCGCGCTGGCGGCGTTGATCTTCGGCCGCTGGACCCCGATCGGCGCATTCGGAGCCGCGTTCCTCTTCGCGGCGTCGGTGGGGTTGGAGCGCTCGATCCGAATCGCGCCGCCCACAGGCTCGCTGGGTGAGATCCTGACGGCCGTTCCCGGCCAGTTCTACGGGGCGCTCCCCTACCTCATCACCATCGTGGTGCTGGCCGGCGTGGTCGGTCGCAGCATTCCGCCCAAGGCGGTCGGCGTGCCGTACGAGCGCGAAAAGACCGGAGGCTAGCCCGATTCGGCGGCCGCCAGCTCGTGCGGGGCGGGGGCGACCTGCATCAGGTCGAGCGGCAGCCCGGTGGCCGCAAGATCGTGCGCGACCGGTCCATGGTCGTAGTCAACGCCGCGGAAGCCGACCACCACCTCCGCCGCAGTGGTGGAGATGACCGCGTAGCGGGCGCGCGCGTCGTCGGCCCATCCGCACCCCACCGATCCTGCGGCCACGAAGTGCGCTGAGCCGACCACCCGGTGGAGGGTCTCGTGGGTGTGACCGAAGCAGAAGATATCGTCACCCTCGTCGCTGGCGATCCGCGCGAAGGCGCGGCTCGGCCGCGTGCTCCACAGGTATTCCGTCGGGCGCTGCGGCGCGCCATGGAAGAGCAGGGCAGAACGGCCATCCAGGTCCATGCGCAGCGTCGCGGGCAACTGCCGCAGCCACGCGCGGTTCTCCTCGGAAAGTGCCTCTCTCGTCCATCGCAGCGAAGCGAGGCCGGCGGCCTCCGCCTCCGGCGACGCCCAGGTGCTGCCCGGCTGCTCGCGGTCCATGCCGACCGCCTCGTCCCAGTTACCCGCGACGGTCGGGACCTCCAGTCGTCGGAGTTCCGTGACGACCTCGTTGGGGTGCGGCCCGCGCCCCACCACGTCGCCGACACACCAGATCGCATCACACCAGACGGAGGCCGCGTCGGCCAACACAGCCCGCAGCGCGGGCAGGTTGGCGTGCAGGTCGGCCAGCACGGCGATCCTCATCGGTCAATTCTACCGACGGTAGTCCGGCGGGACGATCACCCTGCCGCAGGACTTCAGTTCGGGCGTGACCCCGCGCCGGCCATCGGGGCCGCCAGGACGCTCAGTCGGCCGGCTACGCTGCGGGCAAACTCGCGGAGAGCAGCCGCCGCCACGGACGAGTCACTGGCAGGGTGCTGGGGCGACGTGATCGGCGCCCCAGCGTCGCCGCCGGTGCGCACCGCGGGCTCCAGCGGGATGCGGGCCAGCACATCCAGCTCGAATTCGCGAGCCAGGCTTGCGGCACCTCCGGTCCCGAAGATGTCGTGCTCCGTGCCGCAATCTGGGCAGATGAAGCCGCTCATGTTCTCGACCACGCCCAGCGTTCGCACGTTCACCTTGTTGAACATGGCGATCGCCCTGCGCGCGTCCATCAGACTGACCTCCTGCGGCGTCGTCACGATCACCGCACCGGAGAGCGGGATGAGCTGGCTGATCGAGAGCGCCGCGTCCCCGGTTCCGGGCGGCAGGTCGACCACCAGGTAGTCGAGGTCGCCCCACTCCACGTCGCGCAGGAACTGCTGGATCGCCGAGTGGATCAGCGGTCCGCGCCAGATCACCGGCGAATCCCCGGTCAGGAAGTATTGGATGCTCATCATCGACACGCCGTGCGCGGAGACCGGGTTCACGCGACCGCCGGTACCGGTGACGTGCGAACCTGTGGTCCCCATCATGAGCGGGACGTTCGGTCCGGTGATATCGGCGTCGAGCAGACCCACCCGCGCCCCATCGCGCGCCAGGCTCACTGCCAGGTTGACGGCGACGGTGGTCTTGCCCACGCCTCCCTTCCCGGAGGCAACCGCGATCGTGTTCCGTACGCCGGGGATCAGGTCCGCGGCGGGGCCGCCGAAGGAGCGCTTCACATTGCTCGCCCAGTCGACGCGCACCGTGGTGGCACCCAGTGAGGCCAGTCCATCCACGATGTCGGACTCGATCTTCGCCTTCAGCGGGCAGGCGGGCGTCGTGAGCTCAACGGTCAGGTCGACCGTGCTGCCGGCAATCTCGATCGACTTGATCATGCCCAGGCTGACCAGGTCGCGCCCGATCTCGGGGTCCTTGACCCGTCCCAGGGCGGCCATGATGTTCTCGTTGGTCAGCTGATCGGACATGCGGCGCTCAGGCTCCTCTTGCGGTCGGATGATGGGCTGCCCCGAGCGTAGCAGAGCCGGCTCAGGGACCGATGCTACATTTGTTGAGGAGGGCTCAGCCCAACCCATCCCATAGCGACGACTCGAGCGCGGCGGCGGTGGCACCGGCAGGCGTTGGCAGATTCGAGCGGGCGAGGCGGTAGTGCTCCGTCGCAAGAAACGCGTCGCGCGACTCAGCGCTCCAGTCGCGGAACGGACCATCCGAACCGGTCTGCGACACGTGCCGACCGATGGCTGCCAATTTCAGCGTGGCCAGCTCACCGAGCTCCACGGTCAGCGCGTCATCACCGTCCGGCGAGCCGTAACCCGCAGGCGCAGACGGGCCTACCGCGGCGAGCCGTGACGCCGGCACGACAAGGTGGTACAGCTTGGCCGCCCGCCAGGCGACCTGGTCTTCGTCGAGGTCGTCCTCGTATGCCAGCGGCTGGCCGGCTCGCTCAAATGCGGCCTCGGTCGCCCGGCCGATGGCCGCATGGTCATCGTCACCGGTCACCCCGTCGGGCCCGAATGTCAGGATCACTTCCGGCCGGTGCATCCGAATCGGCTCGACGATTCGGCCGACCAGCTCGTCGAACGGCACCGCGGAGAGCCCCTCTTCGGCATAGTCGAGCATGCGCAGCACGCGCACGCCGAGCAGGGCCACCGAGAGACGCATCTCGTCCTCGCGGACGGTGTCGAGGTTGCGCCAGACGGTCGGGTTGCTGTAGTGGCGGTTGCGTCCACCCGGGGCGGGAGCGCGTTCGAGGAGGCGCCGATCAAAGTGCCCGCGCGTGGCGCACAGGACGACCACGTACGCACCTGACGCGGCAGCCTGGGCGATCGCCCCGCCGAATCCGAACGCTTCGTCGCCCGGGTGAGCGATGACTGCCATCAGGCTGCGCGTGGGGTTGCGCTCGCGAACCGGCCGCCAGATCGATGACACGGCCGGCAGTCTATCAGCCTAGACCTCGACCTCGAGCTCAATCGGCGCGACCGCTCGATGTCCCCCGTGGACATCCCCCGGCTGCTCCGAGCCCGGTGCCGCGGCGCGGACGAAGCTGGCCCGGTGGGCGGTCTCGATCGAGCGCTGCACTTCGTCGAGCGAGAGGATCTCGTGGCGCATGAGCAGGGCCATCTCGTCGCGGAGGTGCGAGCCGAGCATCTCCGGTCCGTCGGTCGAGACGGTGAATGGAACCCCGTGATCGACCAGCCGGCGCATGACGTGGCGCAGCTCGGGCACGTCGCGCAGGACCCTTGTGTGGAGGTTCGAGGTGGGACACACCTCGAGCACTACGCCTCGCTCGCTGAGCATGGCCATCACCGACGGATCCTCGGTGCTCTTGACACCATGGCCGATGCGCGTCGGCTCAAGCGCCTCGACCGCCTCGCGAACCTCATCGGCCCCTCCGGTCTCGCCGGCGTGCACGGTCGCACCAAGGCCGGCGCTGCGGCAAGCGTCAAAGATCTCGCGGTAGTCCGAGAAGCGGAAGGTCGGCTCCACGGGGCCGGCGATGTCGATCGCCACCACGCCCCGGTCGCGCCAGGCGATCGCCTTGGTGGCAATGATCTCGTTGAGCTCGCGACTGAACGCACGATCCAGGCACAGGATCAGGCCCGCGGCCACCTGCGGGTACTCCAGCACGGCACGGTCCATGCCACGCACCGCCGCGGCAATGATGTGGTCCAGATCCTGCTCGCCACCGCGGTTGCGCTTCATCGGGTTGAAGCGCAACTCGATTCGGGTGATGTTGCTCTTGCGGTAGGCCCCGCCGATCACCTCGTACACGCTGCGCTCGACCGCCAGCGGGCTCGACTGGATCAGCTCGGTCCAGTGGAAGAGGTCCAGGTAGCCCTGGAAGCTGTGCCGGCGTCGCCGACCCACGGTGATCAGGTCACGGAACGCCCAGTAGTCTTTGCTCGGCAGTCGGATCCCCTGCGCGTGGGCGATCCCCCACATGACCGCCGGCGTGACGGCCGCCCCCAGGTGGACGTGCAGTTCGGTGAGCGGCGTTTGGGGATCGAGGCGGGGACGGGGCATGGTCCTCGAGGTCGCGATTTGGCGGAGTGTAGCGCAGCACCGATGCTAGAATCGCCGCGCCATGGATGCCATCCGCGACCTGATCGAGTACGTCTCCAACGACATCGGCGGCCTGGCCGCCACGCTCTTCCCCTTTGCGCTGCTCGGCCTGATCGGCCTCTACCTGCTGTGGCTGGTGATCGGGTACCTGCGCGTCAGCCAGGTCGGCATCAACGCGGAGAGCGCGACGCTGCCGACCCTGCAGCTGTCCAAGGCGCCGGACGGTGCCATCGAGGCGGCTCGTGGTGTCGTCTACTGCCCCACCGATGGCATCGCGTATCCCGCGGGCGCCGTGTACTGCACCGTCTGCGAAGCTGACCTGGTGGTGTCGTGTGCCAACTGCGGGGCGACGGTTCGCGCCGCGGATGAGTCGTGCTACCGATGCGGCACGCGCGACACCCTGGTCGCCGCCGCACACTGAACCTCGGCGGCGGTCGCCGGCCCGCGGACCTCAGTCGCCGATGAGCGAACGGGCCACGGCGCGCATCTCCGCGACGTTGGGGATCATGACCCAGCCACGCGCGGTCCCGGGCTCGATCCCCACGAAGTAGGCGTAGCGCGGCGGCTCCAGCACGATCGCGGTGACCGCGGCGTCGGTCGATCGTCGCCCGATCTCGACCAGGGTTGGCAGCTGCCGCAACTCGATATCGGTCTGCAGCGAGCCGAGTCGGGTCAGGAGGCCGATGCGCGCAGATCCGGTGCCAGGCGACACCCAGCGGCGAGCAAGCTCCACGATGACCTGCTGCGCTCGCGCCGCGCGCGCGTAGTCGCTGTCGTTGCGTGTGCGGACGTAGGCGAGCGCCTGGGTGCCGTCGAGATGCGCGGGACCTGGCTGGAGGTCGACGCCAATGCGGGGGTCGTAGAGGCGAGCCGCGACCTCCACATCCACTCCGCCGACCGCGTCAACCATCCACGCGAAGTCGTCCATGTCGATCTTCAGGTACGCGTCGATCTCGATGCCCAGCAGGGCCGCCATCGCATCGCGTGCAGCCTCCAGTCCGAGCTCATAGGCGATGCCATTGATCTTGCCGCGATAGATCCGCCCATCGCCGAGAGGAATATCGACCGTGTCGCGCGGGACGGAGAGCGCCACCACGCTGGAGCGATCGGCACTGACGCTGACGACCATCATCGTGTCGGTGCGCGTGATCGTGGTGCCCACACTGCGACGCGCGAGGCTCGAGTCTTCACCGAGCACCAGCACGGTGAACCGACTCGCCAGCATCTCGGGGTCGAGCGGAATCGGGATGGGCGTGAGACTCGGCGTGACGGCGGGCGTCGGGCTCGGAGCCTGGCTCGGCGATGGGTTCGATGTGGGTCCGATCGTCGGTACAGGGCTCGGCGACGTTGCCCAGCAGCCGGCAAGCAGCAACGCGGCCAGAAACGCGATGGCCGATACGCGAGTGGCGCGGGCGGTCACGCCGGCCTCCCCGGCGCCATCGCCGCGACCTGGGCGGCGGCACGATGCGGGTCGCTCGTGGGCTCGTCACACGCGTAGCCGCGACAGACGTATGCGGTCGGGACCCCGTCGCGCGCCGACTTCCCGGCGAAGAGGGCCGTCTCATCGAGGGAGCTCGTTGCGTCGACCGGCGCGATCACGAGGTCGGGCGAATAGGGCTGCGCGACGGCGCGCCTGATGGCGACCGTGCGGGGGTCGAGCTGGCCGCCGGCGATCACGGCATCGACCGGCTCTCCGAGCGACCGGTCCGCGGCACACAACATCCGGCCGAACTGGCTCGGGCGCGAGGCGAATGCCGGAGCGGCCGCCCGCAGGATGCTCCTGGCCCGACGATCGTGGTCCGGGTCACCGGTGAGGAGTCCCAGGCGCAGCAGGACGTCGGCCGCGACCGAGTTGGCGGCTGGCGTCGCCCCGTCGATCAGCGAGCGCGGACGGGTTACCGCCAGGTCGTGCTCGGAACCGGTGTCGTAGAAGGTCCCGCTCTCGGAATCCCAGAACTCGGCCACGGCGTGGTCCATGAGCGACGTCGCGAGCTGCAGGTCCGCACCGATCCCGGTGGCCGCGTAGCTCTCCAGCAGGCCGTCAGCGACGTTGGCGTAGTCCTCGCAGAAGCCGGGGGTGTGCGCTGCGCCGTCCCGCGACGTGCGCCACAGGCGGCCATCATCTCGTAGCAGCGCCGCGCGGATGAACCCGGCCACGCGCCTGGTCGCCTCGAGGTAGCGATCGTGACCGAGTACCAGAGCGCCGGTCGCCACGGCGCGAAGTGCCATCCCGTTCCATGCGGCCAACTGCTTCTCATCGCGTCCGGGGCGCGCGCGCGCCTCGCGCGCCGCAAGCAGCGCCGTCCGGCCACGCTCGATCAGGACCGGTTCGAGCGCCGAGCCGGAAGCCCACAGTACGGATCGTCCTTCCCAGTTTCCTGCGGGCGTAACGCCCCACAGGTTGGCCAGCGACGCCGCCTCGGTCGCGTCGATGCCGGACGCCCCCAGGACAGCCATAAACTCGTCGTGCTCCCAGACGTAGTACCGACCCTCCTCGCCCTCGGTATCGGCATCGAGGGCCGAGGCGAAGCCGCCGTCATCGGTCTGCAGCTCGCGCAGCATGAAGTCGAGCGTGTCGGCCGCCACGCTGGCATATCGGTCCTGACCCGTTGCCCGGAAGGCCTCCAGGTAGCAGTGGGCGAGCAGCGCGTTGTCGTAGAGCATCTTCTCGAAGTGCGGAACCAGCCAGCGAGCATCGGTGCTGTAACGGGCGAAGCCGCCGCCCAGTTGATCGTGGATGCCGCCGTCCGCCATCCGGTCAAGGGTGTGGGTGACCATCCGCAGCGTCGCTGCCTCACCGTTTCGGCGCCACGCGCGCAGCAGGAACTCCAGGGTCATCGGGGCGGGGAACTTCGGCGCGCCACCGAAGCCGCCGTGCGTGGCATCGAAGGCGCGGGCCAGGCTCGTCGCGGCGGCCTCGAGGTGCTGCAGCTCCGGGTCGGCGGTCCCGCTGCGCACATCGAGCTGCTCACGCAGGAGCGCGGCCAACTGCTTGCCCTGGGCGACCACCTCCTCCCGACGGGTCCGGAAGGCGTCAGCCACGCCGGCCAGCACCCGGGGGAAACTCGGCATCCCATGACGATCCTCGGGCGGGAAGTACGTGCCACCGTAGAACGGCTCGAGATCGGGCGTCAGGAAGACGCTCATCGGCCAGCCGCCGCTGCCGGTCATGGTCTGCACGGCAGCCATGTAGATGTCGTCGAGGTCTGGGCGCTCCTCGCGATCGACCTTGATCGCCACGAAGTCGCGGTTCAGCTGTGCGGCAATCGCCGCATCCTCAAACGACTCGTGCGCCATGACGTGGCACCAGTGGCAGGCGGAATAGCCGATCGACAGGAAGATCGGCCTGTCCTCGCGGCGCGCCCGCTCGAGCGCTTCGGGACCCCATGGATACCAGTCGACCGGGTTGTGGGCGTGTTGGAGCAGATACGGACTCGTCTCCCCGGCCAGGCGGTTGGTCTGTCGAGCGGATTCGCTCATGGCGCCGGCGCTCGCAGGTAGGTCCCGATGTACCACTTCCCCAACCACTCCGCGCGGTGGAGCCGGAAGCCGGCGGCGACCAGCCGAGCTTCAATGCGGCGCACGTCGTGGAGGTAGACGCGGTCCTCTCCGCGCAACCGGTCGAGCAGGTCACCCAGGGGGTAGAGCAGCCGGTTCCAGGCTCCGCGCAGGCCGCGCGACTCGGGAATGGTCATCGCCAAGGTCGTGCCGGCCAACGCCGCCGAGCGCTCGACCAGCCGCTCACCGTCGACGTAGCAGCAGATCACCCGGTCGAGTACCACCAGGTCGTGCGGCTGCAGATCGAGCTCGGCACCGTCGCCCTCCAGCAGTTCGCAGCGCTCATCCACGCCTGCCTCCGCGGCCCGCTCCCGCGCCTCCTCGAGGGCGTCGGGATCGAGCTCCACGCCGGTCGCGCGGGTGGCACCGCCGAGCAAGGCGCCGACCAGGATGCGTCCGTAGCCGCAGCCGATCTCCAGCATTGAGCGGCCGGAGAAGCCGAGCTGCTCGAGCTCTTCGTACAGGCGCTGCGAGACGTCCGATGGCCAGTCGGTGGACGTCGCGTAGCCGGCCTCGTCGCAGCAGGCCGCATTCATGCCGGAACCTGCGCCGCGGACTCGAACTGCTCGTGGTAGAGCCGCGCATACAGGCCTTCGTGCGTCAGCAGCTCGGTGTGGGTGCCGCGCTCGACGATCCGGCCGCGGTCGATCACCAGGATCTGGTCCGCCCGCAGGATGGTCGACAGGCGGTGAGCGATGGCAATCGTGGTACGACCCTCGGTCAGACGGTTGAGGCCCGCCTGGATGAGCCGTTCGCTGACCGAGTCGAGCGCACTGGTCGCCTCGTCGAGCAGCAGGATCCGCGGGTCCTTGAGCAGCACGCGTGCGATGGCTACCCGCTGCTTCTCGCCGCCAGAGAGCTTGTAGCCACGCTCGCCGACCACCGTGTCATACCCCTCGGGAAGCTCGGTGATGCGGTCGTGGATGGCGGCGGCACGGGCAGCCGCCTCGACCTCTTCCATGGAGGCCTCGGGCTGGGCGTAGCGCAGGTTCTCCAGCACCGATGCGTGGAACAGGTAGGTCTCCTGGGTGACCACGCCGATCGACCGGCCGAGCGACTCGATCCGGATCTGCCGGACGTCGATCCCGTCGATCTCGACGGCCCCATCGGTCACGTCGTACAGGCGCGGGATCAGGTAGGTGGCGCTCGTCTTTCCGGCTCCTGACGGGCCCACCAGCGCCACCAGCTCACCGGGACGCGCGGTGAACTCCATGTCGCTGATGCCGAACGGCCGGGTGGGGATCGGGATGCCGAGCCCATCGGCCTCCGCTGCGTCGGCGTCGGCCTGTGCGAGCGCCTGGGCGGCGGACGGCGGGTAGGCAAAGGACACGTTCCGGAATCGGACCTCCCCGCGCAGCGTGGCAGGGTCGAGGGTCACCGCATCTGGCGCATCGGTGATCTCCGAGCGCATCTCCAGGTACTCGAAGATCCGATCGAAGAGGGCCAGCGCGCCCTGGATCTCGACCTGGACGTTCATCAGCTGGCCGAGCGGGAAGAAGAGGCGGCTCTGCAGCGTGGTGAAGGCGACGATGGTGCCCACCGAGACGCTCGTGTCTCCGCCGATGATGAGGTTGCCGGCCAGCATGTAGACAAGGGCCGGCGCGATCGAGAAGAAGGTGCCGATCAGGGCGAAGAACCAGCGCCCGATCATCTGCTGGCGGATCTGGAGATCACCCAGCCGGCGAGACTCGCGGCCGAACTTCGCGATGCTGGCTCGCTGCTGACCGAAGGTCTTGGAGAGGAGGATCCCCGAGACGGAGAGCGACTCCTGCGTGATCGCGCTCACCTCGGCGAGCGAGCGCTGGGTGGCGCCGCTCACCTCGCGGCGCACCTTCCCGACGCGGTAGGTGATGTAGGCGAAGACCGGCAGCATGCCCAGGCTCAGGACGGTCAGTCGCCAGTCGAGGATCAGCATCGCGATCACCGTGGTGGCGACCGTCGCAAAGTTGGCCAGCAGCGAGGCGGCGGTATCGGTGACCACCGACTGCACGCCGTTGACGTCATTGCCGATCCGGCTCTGGATCTCCCCGGTGCGCGTATCGGTGAAGAAACGCAGCGGCATCCACTGCAGATGGCTGTAGAGGGCGAGCCGCAGGTCGTCCATCACGCGCTGCCCGACCACGTTGGATAGGTATGACTGCCAGACGCCGATGAGACTCGAGACGATCGGCAGCACCACCATCAGCCCGGTCTGCAGCCAGAGGAGCCCCACATCCTTGGGGCCGAGCAGGTTGTCGATGATCAGTTTGAGCAGGATCGGATTGACGACGCCCACGCTCACGGTCAGCACGATCAGTCCGGCGATCACCCACAGGCGCCGGCGATACGGCGCAAAGAAGCCGACGATCTGCCGGAAGGTGGCCGGGCCGCTCCCCGGCCTGGCGCGCAGGTTCGGCCCCTCTCCGCCCGAGCCCCAGTGCCGCATCATCGCGGTCGCCCTCTCGTCATGTGAGCAGGATCGAGAGGAAGGCGTTGGCGAGCGGCATCCCGGCCGCCCGCCCGAGCTCTTCGGCACGCTGGCGCACGCGATCGGCGACGGTCTGCGGGTCGGCGATCTGGCTGGCGTGCCTCATCAGTGCTGACAATCCCAGCTCGAACGTGCCCGACACATCGAGATACAGGTTGGGGCGCTCCACGCCGGAGACGAGCACCTGTCGAACCTTCCACGGCTCAAAGCCCTCGTCGACCAGCTCCGGAAAGTTGAGCCGGTCGCGCGCGGCCGGGTAGACCGCCGCGAGCGTTGCCTCTCCGGTCGCCAGGTGGTCGGGGTGACCGATGAACGGGTTGCCGTCCATCCGACGGGTGGGGTTTTGGGCGATCACCACGTCGGGTCGAAGGCGCCGAATCTGCCGCACGATGTCTCGTCGCAACTCGAGCGACGGAGTGAGATACCCATCGGGGTAGCCGAGGTGGACGATCTCCCCCACTCCCAGCACGTCGGCGGCAGCTCGCTGCTCGGCCTCGCGGGTGGCGGAAAGCTGGGCGGGCGTGACCGAGGGGTCTTCGGTCCCCTTGCCGCCATCGGTCGTCACCAGGTAGTCGACGGCAGCTCCGGAGAGGGCGAGCAGGGCGATGGTGGCCGCCGCCGAAAACTCGGCGTCGTCGGGGTGACTGAAGATGACCAGGACACGATCTATCGGGCTGATCAGCTCATGGCGCTCAAGGTCGGGCATGCTCGAGGCATGGTAGCGCGAACGGCAGACGGACCCGATTCGACCGGTTGACCGGCCCGGGTCGGGCTCCGCATACTACCCCCGAGTATGGACATGACCTCCGAACCGACCGGACATTTCCGGCACTCGTACACCAAGGACCAGCGCGACCTCCTGAACCGCCTGCGCCGCATCGAGGGCCAGGCGCGCGGGATCCAGCGGCTGGTCGAGGACGAGGCGTACTGCCTGGATATCCTGCAGCAGGTCGAGGCGCTGACCGCGGCCGCCGACGGCGTGGCCCTGCTCCTGCTCGAGGATCACATCGACGGGTGCCTCAACCAGGCCATTCAGATCGGGCAGGGAGAGCCCTACGTGAGCGAGGTGATGACCGTGGTCCGCCGCGCGCTCGGCCGGAGGGCGGGCGGTCCGAAGCGCTCAGTCGAGTGACCGCCAGCCGCGTGGCGTAAGACGGGAGTGCCGCAGGGGGGAACCGCGACACTCCCGCGCTCGAGTCTACCCGGATCGGGCAACGACGGGGATCGGGCTCACTCCCCGAACATGGTGAGCTGCTCGCCGCCCCGCTCGATCAGCGGGTCGAGGCCGAGCATCGGTTCGAGCCAGTCCAGGCCGGCACCGTCGCGTTCGATCAGCGTGTCAAGGTGCTGCCACTTCAGGAAGTGCCAGTTCTGGCGCGCGACCTCCGCCCGAAGCCACGGTGAGCGCTCCAGCTTGAGGCGGACCAGCTCGGTCCGCTCGGCGGGGATCACGCAGAAGCGCGCCTGCTGGTCGCTCGGATCGATCTGGCGACCGCGCCCCAGGATCGGGTCGCCGAGCATGGCCGTCCATTCGACCTCGAACATGAAGGCGAGCTTCCCGCGCTTGTACCAGATGGCGTCGACCGCTGCGAGCGGCTCTCCCGGGGCTCGGATGATGAGCGGCAGGTATGCGCGTCGCTCGTCGTCGCGAAGCCGATCGCCAAGCGTGGCACCGGCATACGGGCGTTCCTGCTCCCGCTTGCTCACCCAGACCCGGAGTCCGAGGCGGTGCCCGTAGTCGATGAGCGCGCCGATGACGCGGGAATGATCGTCCGCGCGTTGCGCCAGGTCCTCCTCGCTGCGCAGCTGTCCGCGCTCCCCCACCGACGCGTACGCGGCGAGGCAGGCGCGTACCAGCTCCTCGTCGGGGGCCTGCAATCCCGGGAAGAGGGCATAGATGCGCTCCAGGAAGGCCGCTTCGTCGAGCCGGCCGGCGGTCGCCAGGATCGACACGGCCGCCCACTCGACGCGATCAGCAAGTGGCGATTCCGCCAGCTCCTCCTGCCGCAACCACCAGAGCGGCCGCTCGCCGTCCGCGACCCGCACGAGTGACGGGTGATCGTCCCGACGCAACTCCTCCCGGAGGAGCGTGGGCAGGAGCGCCGCCCCGGTCTGCCCGAGCGGATCGCTTCGTTCATCGACGCCGGACTCCGCGGGCGTCGGCTCGCTCTCCTCGACCGCGGCGCGGTCTGCCAGCTGCGGCACCCCGCCCCGGCTCGCGGCGATTCGGCGCAGCAGCCCCGAACGTTGCAGCTCGACAAGCACCGCAGCGGCGATGCGAATCAGTCCGGCAGGCTCACCGCGTTCGCGCAGGAGCGCCACGGCGGCGCGGTCGATCGCTTCCGCCAATTCGGGATAGGTGAGGTGTCCGTCCTCGGCGCCCAGCCGCAGCGCGTCGGGCAGCACCGCATCGCGGAGGCGGTCCTCCTCCGACGGCTTGCGGAAATGGAGCGTCATGGCGTCTCCCGAACGGATCGACTCGCGGTGGATCACGTCCACCAGGTCGAGCTCAGCGGCAGCTCCCGCCACCGCCACCGACAGGATCCGGTCCAGGTCCGCACCTTCCATCAGCAGGCTGCACCAGCCACCCGGCTTCAGCGCGTCGGCCGCCGACGCAAGCGCGTGTCGCAGGGCCGTCGGCTCGGCCGATTCGGAACGCGGAGCCGGCGTACCGAAGAGCGGTTCGAGCCGAAGCGTCTCGGCTGCCTCCCGTCCGAGGAGCCAGGCGGTGGCCAGGTATTCGAAGCTCATCTCATCTGCGCTCGCCGCGGGGGGCACGGAACCGATTACGAAGTCGATTCCTGCCGGGGGCAGGTACTGGCCCACCACCGCCGGTCGGCACCGAATCCACAGCAGATTCGCCGCCCCCACGCCCCCGAGCTCCTCGAGATCCGCGGCGAACCGGGCGCTGCGTCGATCGCGCCCAAGCGCGGCGATGGCGGTGCGCACATCGCGCACGGCAGCCTCGAAGAGGCGCCACACGTTCACCTCGCGTTGGTGCCGCGACGCCGGCTGCCGAACGTGCCCGCCGGTGATGCGCAGAGATGCAACGCGCCCCGGATAGCCATTCAGCCGGCTGCCCGGCAGCAGGCACGCGGCCAGCGCCAGGCGGAAGACGGCGGTCAGCGGCTGATCTCGGAATTCGGTCTCGATCTTGTTGGCGATGGTCTGCAGCGCATAGAGGTTGCGCGGGGTGTACAGGTCGAGGAGCTCCTCGACAAGCTCGGCTCGGCCGTCGAGAACCGGGAAACGGTCGCGCAGCTGCTGGTAGTGGAGGCTCTGGCGAACGTCGATGGCGGCCTGTGGGGCGGGATCGGGGTGCACCGTTGAGGCGAATCGCGGTCGACCGGCGCGTGCCGAGCCGGTCGGCGGATCGACCGCGGCCTGTGGGGGCGGGGGCGGGCCACCCGATTCACCGAGCGTGCCCCCAGCCTCATCGGACGGGTCCGGTTCGCCGGTCAGTCCGACCGGCGCGGGCGGCAGATCGTCCTCAGCGTCGGTTGCGACGTCGTCGAAGACGGGCAGGGCCGCTGCGTCCGCGACCGCCGGCCGATCGATGCCGAGCTTGGCCAGGTCAGCGTCATCGACCGATGCCACACGTTCGACCGGCCCACCCGAGGTGTCGCAGTTGGCGCAGCGGTACACCTTGCGGCCGGGCGCATCGCCGTCCCGAGGCCAGATGAACTGCTCACCAACCACCGGCCGCCGGCAGATGGCGCACCGGGTCGAATAGAGCTCCTCGATGTGCTGTCGCAGGGGGACATCGACCCGGCGAGATGCGGCGAGCTGGTTGAACGCGGCGTCCAGCGCGGCCGGTTCCGGGGAGAGCAGGAATGCCTGTGCGGCGAGCTGTGCAAATGGGCTGGGATCAGCGGCCACGACCCGCATGCCGCGCGCCACGGCCCGCCTGGCGGTCCAACCGGTCCCCGCCCATGGATCGAGTACGGTGTCGCCGGGCTTGGCGAACGCGGCGAGTTCCGCATCGAGCTGATTATCGGCCGGGGACGGGAAGTAGCGCTCCAGCAGCGCAAGGCCGGGGAGGCGCCGTGGGAGGACGACTGAATCGAGTCGCTTCCGGTCTGCCTCGCTCATCGGCTCCTACGGTTCTTCGAGTAGCTCTTCCTCGAGATCGGGCTCCGCGGTGAACTCCGGAAGGCTGGTGTCGAGCTCCTCGACCTCCTCGGTCTCCTCCTCGTTCTCCTCGGTCTCCTCCTCGTCACCATCGTAGCGGAGCGCGGTGCCCTTCATGTACGGTCGGACGTCGCCCACCCTTGCCGTTGCGCTCGCCGGGAACGAAACCATGCCGAAGTTCGTCGGGTGGGCGAACGCCTCGTGGATGAACACGCGCACCTCGCTGCGGTCGACGGTGGTGATGGCCGCCTCATACCGGTTTCCGCTCTTCATCAGCTTGGCGAGCCGCGCGCCGACCCGGGGCTCGACATGCCCGATCTCCATCCCGCCGACCCGTGCGAGGAGGTGCGATCCGTCGAGTGTGAGCTCCACGCTGTCGCCGGGTGAGAGCGAGGCGAGCTGCTTGGCCGGCGGCAGGTTGATGAGGCGGGCATGGCCGGTCTTGCCCATCTCCTCGATGAAGTGCGCCGCGCCGGTCCGCGCCGATTTGCCATCGGTGATACCCACCTCCCCGGAGGCGACCACGCGCAGCCGTTCGACGTTGCGCCGCGCGATCTGGTTGGTGGCGTCGCGGGTCAGCGCCCCTTCGTACGCCTCCAGGGCCTCCGCGTGCCGTCCGAGCTCGGCCAGCGCCTTGCCCAGGCGGTTGTACCCATCCGTGTCAGCGCCGAGCTCGAGAAGCTCGCGGTTGCTCCGGACGGCCGCCTCCCACTCACGTCGCGTCGCCTGCTGGATGGCGAGCTCGGTCAGGTGCCGCCGCTGCCGGTTGGTGGTCTCCGTCTCCCCGAGCGTCATCGTCTCCCAACGTCTCCGAAGGCGGTAAACAGCGCGATCGATCCCCCTGTCGTGGGCTCATCGGGTCGAAAGGCGCCTTGTTGTAGCAGAGCCCGTCAGGGGTGTCAACGCGAGCCCCTGCATGGACCGGCGGTGGCGGGTCAGCCCGTGTGCAGCAGGATCGCGACGGCCAGCCCAAGGAGCGCCAGCGTCCCGAACTCGGCAAGGACGGCCCGTCCGGAGGCTCCCGCGTCGAGCGCCTCGGCGGCCCCCGCCCAGGCATGGAAGCCAAGCGCCAGGACCGCCGCCCCCACGACGCCCGGGAGGTGGAGGACGGCGAGGGCAACGCCCAGCTGGGCGACCGCCAGGAGGTGCAGCGCCGCCTGCCCCACCGCCTGGATGCCATACCGCCCCCGCAACTCGGACGACCGGAGCGCCGGAACAGCCAGGGCGATCACGAGGAGGACGACAGTTGGCGGCCAGGAGCTCCGCACGAAGACGGCACCGATGCCCGCAGCCATGGCGAAGCAGATGCCGACCGATGTGAGCTCGACCATCAGACGAGGTGTGCGGCCATCCGGCAGCCGCAGCTCAGACCATGTGACCGCAAGCATTCCGACGGCGGCGATCGGCGCGGCGGCGAGCAGCGTGCTTCCGCCGAGGAGGCGCCCCAGGAGCGTGACCGCGACTGCCGCCACGGCGGGGGTCGCATAGCGGGCGAAGCCGAACACCGGGCGGACCGGGCCGAGGATCACCACCGTGCCGATCCCTCCGACCACTAACTGGAGCGCGATCACTGCGGCCAGCCAGAACGGAGAGGCGATCCAGCCCCAGGTGGCCAGGCCGGCGAGTACCAGTGAGAGCGCCACCGCATCCGGGCGCTCGACCCGGCGCATGATCGCCTGCCAATGTGCCTGTCCGATGCGCCCGGTGGTCATCGCACCATCTCGAGGAGCGCCGCCGCGCTGCGCGTGCCCAGCACCTGCCGAGCGGTCGCCCAGGCACGGCGAGCGGTGGCGACGGCGTAGGAGAGCTGATCGAGCTCCTCGGTGCGATGAGCGTCGCTCGCCAGCGTCAATCGCGCTCCCGCAGCCCCGGCGGCGCGCGCCAGGGAGTCACCCAGATCGAGCCGTGGGCTGCCGTTGACCTCGAGGGCCGTCCCGGTCCGTGCGGCCGCCTCGAAAATACGCGGCCACTCCAGGTCGATCGCGTCCCTGCGATTGACGATCCGTCCGGTCGGATGCGCGATCACGTCCACGTGCTCATTCTCGATCGCTGCCAGCGTACGCCGCGTCAGCTGCTCGGTGGATTGGCCGCGCGCGGTGTGCACGCTGGCGAGGACCAGGTCGAATTGCGCCAGCATCTCATCGGGATAGTCGAGGCTGCCGTCGGCTCGGATCTCCATCTCCGTCCCGTGCAGAATCCGGAACGGCGCGAGCAACGCATTCAATCGGGCCAGCTCGACCCCTTGCTCCGCCACGCGATCGAGCGTCAGGCCGCGGGTGATGCCGAGAGACGGAGAGTGATCGGTGAGCAGCATCCACTCGTGACCCCTGGCCCGAGCCGCCTGCGCCATCGCCTCGATCGAGTCGACACCATCGGTCCAGTTCGAGTGCACGTGCGTATCGCCGCGCAGGTCGTCGGCAGTGACCAGCTCGGGAAGCGTGCCGGCCAGCCCGGCGGCGATCTCGCCGGCATTCTCACGCAGCTCGGGGGCGATCCAGGGCAGCCCGAGGCGCTCGTAGACGTCGGCCTCGGACGCCGCAAGCAGCAGCGCGCCGCTGTCAAGCACGGTAAAGCCCTTCTCCGAGAGCGAGAGCCCCCGCTCCAGCGCCATCCCGCGGAGGGCAACGTTGTGCGCACGGCTGCCGGTGAAGTGCACGAGCTGGCTCCCCCACGCCGCCGGCGTGCAGACCATCAGGTCGACCTGCGTCCCCGAGGCGAGCACCACACTCGACTTGTCCGTCCCCGCGCTCAGCACGCGTGTCACATCGGGCAGGGCCCCGAACGCAGCGATCAGCGCGGCGGGGTCGTCAGTGGCCGCCAGAAGGTCCAGGTCGCCGATGGTGGCCTCACGGCGCCGCAGCGAGCCCGCGGGCTCCATCTGACGAACTCCGTGCACATCGCGAAGCTGCTCGACCAGCCCCGACGCCTGGCGGTCGGCATCGTGCAGGAGGAGCCTGAGGTCGCGGTCCGCCAGGCGTGCCATGCCGGCCAGAATGCTCTCCTCGGTGCGAGCCGAGAGCCCCTTCAACCGGCGCAATGCGCCCGCCTCGGCGGCCACACGCAGCGCATCGAGGGAGTCGATGCCGAGCTCGGTGTGCAACAGCCGAGCCGTGCGTGGTCCGATGCCCGGGACGCGCAGGACGTCGAGCAGGCCCGCCGGAACCTGGCTCCGCAGGCGATCGTGGTACGCGAGCCGACCCGTCTCCGACAGCTCCGCCAGCTTCGCGCTGAGAGCTGGCCCGGCCCCGGGGACCTTCGGCGGCGTCCCGTGGCGGAAGAGGGCTGCCACGTCATCCGGCCAGCGCTCGACGGCGTCCGCGACGCGCCGATATGCCACCGACTTGTAGACCAGCTCACCGGAGATCTCCAGCATATCTGCGATCTCGCTGAAGATGCGGGCCAGCTCCGCGTTGGTGACGACCGGTTCGGGAGAGCGCGATACGGCCCTGGGTCGCGGCATGCCGGTCATTCTACGGGCATGCAAGAGGCCCGACCCCCCGTCGGGATCGGGCCCTCTGTTGCGGGACTGACGGGCGCTAGGCCCGGCGGGCGCGGAGTGCGCGGAGCAGGCTGGCTCCCAGCGATTGCCGGCGACGGCGCTCGATGACAGTGACTGCCCGCTCATGGCTGCGTGCCTCACGAAGGATCTCTTCCTGCTTCAGCGCGGCGAGCAGGCCGAGGTAACTGGCTCCTCGGCTCATGGTGGTGACCTCCAGGTTCGACGCAAGCCCGTTGACGGGCTCGCTGCTTGATGAATTCAAACGAAAACGGATCAGTTGCCTCGGCGCGATCCGTGGCGCGAAGAGCTGTCAGCTCCCCATCGCAACGCGGCGAGGTCGAACACGACGATGATCGCGATGATCAGCACGAGCTCCAACATTTCTCCTGCTCCCATTGCGGCCATGTAACTGCCGCACGAGGGACTACTGGTTACAGGTAGATGATAGGTGCTTGTCTGTAACTTGTCAAGGCGCATACAATGGTTACACCATGTCCGAACGCGCCCATGACGTCGCCGGTCCCCACGAGCCTGCCCAGGGTGAGGAACTGTTCGTCGCGTTCGCCAATACCCTGGCGTATACCCGCGGGATCGTGGAGGACCGGGTCCCCGACACCGACTCCCTGCTCGCCTGGCTGCGTGCGCAGCGTCTCATCAGCGGCCGTGCACAGTCGGCTGAAGCATTCACGCTCCGCCGCGATCCTGCTGAGGCGGCGCGACGGCTCGAGCGGTTCCGCCACCTTCGGGATGTGCTGCGCGCCATCTCCACCGAGGTGGCAGCGCGCGGACGCCCGACCAGGATCCAGCTTCGCCGACTGAATCACATCCTGCGGCACGGGCTGCACTACCACCAGCTCGAGACCGCTCGGGACGGCACGCGGTACGCGTTCGCGCAGGTCGGCGACCGCCTGGACCAGGCGCGCGCCACGATTGGCAGTTCGCTGGCGCAGTTCCTTGCCGACGACGTACCGGAGCGGCTCCGCATCTGCGACAACGACGCGTGCCGCCTCGTGTTCGTCGATCGCTCACCGACCGGGCGCCGACGCTGGTGCGACATGCGCACCTGCGGCAACCAGGCCAAGGTGGCACGCCATCGCGCCCGAGCCCGCGCCGTGCTCGAGGAGGTTGGGCCGTCGGCCCCTCGTCCTGCTTCTGACCACCGCTGACGGGGTTCCGGCAAGCGTCGTATCGGTCTAGAATCAGGTCGGCTCGCAGCCCCGCGGCGGTCGAGTTCGTCAAACCAGCACCGAGGCGCATCCGATCCACGGTGGACCACTCTTCCGGTAGTCAAATCTGCGCGCGCCCGAGGCCGATGACGGGTGCGAGGGTCACCGCCTAGCGTCCGGCCCTCGCTTTGGAACCCGCCGCTTTCACGACCACCTGCGCGCGACGTCAGTGAGCCGACGCGAGAAGCGAGGTGGTTATTCATGCTCTTCCTGAGCCAGCTCGTCGGCCGGCCGGTCCGCGACCGGGACGGCGGCACCTTTGGCAAGGTCCGCGATCTGATCGTGTCCCTCGGCGAGGAGTACCCGCCGGTCACCGGCGTGGTGGTGCGCGTTGCCGGCGGCCGCGAAATCTTCCTGCCGTGGAGCGACGTCGAGGCGATCGACGTGAGCGGAGCGCGCCTCCACACCTCGAGCATCGACATCACCAGCTTCCGCCAGCGCCCGGATGAGATCCGTCTCTGGCTCAACCTGCTCGATAAGCAGATCGTCGACGTCGAGGACCGCAAGATCGTGCGGGTCAACGATATTCAGCTGGCGCCGGTCGACGGCCGGCTGCGCCTGGTGGCGGTCGATGTCGGGCTGGCGGGGATCCTCCGGCGGCTCGGCCTCTCCGGGCCCGGCGAGCGGCTGGCACGAGCGCTGGGGATCGAGGCGGAGAACTACATCCGGTGGGAGGACGTGGACCCCGTCGAGTCGAGCGTGTCCAGCCTCAAACTGCGCATCCCGCATCAGGCGCTGGCCACCCTGCACCCCGCCGACGTCGCGCACATCGTCGAGCAGCTCGCGCCGCGCGACCGGGCCGGGATCCTTGCGGCGCTCGACGACGAGCGCGCCGCCGACGTGTTCGAGGAGCTCGACGCCGACGACCAGGTGGACCTGCTCGAGGCCATGACACCGGAGCGCGCGGCCGACATCCTCGAGGAGATGGGGCCCGACGAAGCGGCCGACCTGATGGCGGACCTGTCGGATGAGCGCCAGGAGGAGCTGCTGGGACTGATGCAACCCGAGGAGGCGTCAGATGTCCGCGAGCTGCTCACCTATGGCGAGGAGACCGCCGGCGGGTTGATGACGACCGACTACATCACGGTGCGTCTCGAGGAGACGGCCCAGGAGGTGATCGACCAGCTCCGCGAGCTGCACCCGGACGCCGACCACGTCTACTACCTCTACGTGGCCGGCACCGATGGGACGCTGGTCGGCACGATCACGCTGCGCGGGCTGATCGTCGCTCCACCCGAGACGCCGGTACGCGAGTTCATGCGGCCTGAACCGATCAGCGTTCAGCTCGGCCTTGACGCGGAGCAGGTCGGCGCCGCAATTGCCCGCTATAACCTGCTGGCGCTTCCGGTGGTTGACGAGGATGGTCGGATGCGGGGCATCGTGACCGTCGACGACGCACTTGAGCGAGCGCTCGGCGAGGGCTGGCGCAAGCGGCTGCCGGAGGTCTTCGAGCCGGCTGACGAGCGTTGAGCGCTCCGTGACCACCGGCCTTCGCGTACCCCGGGCCATTCGACGCGCGCGCCGCTCGATCCGGCAGCGCCTGCCGAACTTCCGCATCCATCGGACCGGGGTGATGGCGTTTCTGGGCGTCCTGGGTCCGGGCCTGATCGCCGGGCTGGCCGGCAACGATGCCGGCGGCATCGCCACCTACAGCGTGCTCGGCGCCGAGACGGGGCTCTCCCTGCTCTGGATCTTCCCGATCACGACCATCCTGCTGGTCGTGGTGCTCGAGATGGCGGCGCGCATGGGGGCGGTCTCGGGGCAGGGGCTCGGCGACCTGATCCGAGA